>JBJTNH010000117.1:0-23419 GCA_046073945.1 Aquirufa sp.
GACTAAAAATCTTGGAATTTTTATTGCTTTGCTCATTATTACGAGTTGGTTTTTTCATTTGACATTTTGGATAAATCAAGAAATCGATTTTAAAAATCCATGGATTTATTTAGCAATTTTAATTCAAACACATTTGTATACTGGACTTTTCATTAGTTCTCATGATTCAATTCACGGAGTTGTTTCAACACAATACCCTACCATCAATCGAATCATTGGTCGAATCTGCACCGTTCTTTTTGCTTTTAATAATTACAGCCTTTTAAGTAGAAAACATCACTTGCATCATGCGCATGTAAATACAGAAAAGGACCCTGATGTACATCAAGGCAATTTCTTTTTGTGGTGGTTCAAATTCATCCTGCAATACGTTCATTGGTCCCAAATATTGGCGATGGCCATCGCTTATAATGTGTTGAAAATTTGGTTTCCCATGGAAAATCTGATTCTATTTTGGGAGTTACCTGCTATTTTGAGCACTTTGCAACTTTTTTATTTTGGCACCTATTTGCCACACAGAGGAGCACATTCTATGGATAATATACATCAATCCAGAAGTCAGAAAAAAAATGATTTATGGGCATTTATTTCTTGTTATTTTTTTGGTTACCATTATGAACATCATGCATTTCCCTATTTACCATGGTGGAAATTAGCTTCTAGTAAAAAAGATTAGGCCATCCGTGCAGCCAAAAATTGACAAATACAGGTCAAACTTCCCCTTTGGTACATAGCAAATACACAAATATTTTTTCTAAATTTGCAGCAACAAATCCGTATACATTACACTCCCAATGAAAGAACCAAAATATAAGCGTATACTTCTAAAATTATCAGGAGAATCATTATCAACACAATCTGAAGTGATAGACCCTTACATATTAGATCAATATGCTGCTGAGATTAAAAAAATACATGATTTAGGCGTGGAAGTAGCCATTGTAATTGGTGGTGGAAATATTTTCAGGGGAGCTGCAGCTGCAAAAGCAGGCATAGATCGAGTTCAGGGTGATTATATGGGTATGTTAGCAACCGTTATCAACGGAATGGCGGTACAAGCATCTTTAGAAAAACATGGTTTGTACACTAGAATGATGACTGCCCTGAAAATGGAATCCGTATGTGAGCCATTTATTAGAAGAAGAGCCATGCGCCATTTGGAAAAAGGCAGGATCGTAATTTTTGGTGCAGGAACAGGTAATCCTTATTTCACAACAGATTCTACAGCCTCTCTAAGAGCTATTGAAATTGAAGCGGACGTTGTTTTAAAAGGGACAAGAGTGGATGGTGTTTATACTGCCGACCCAGAAAAAGACCCTAATGCCACAAAATACACCCATTTAAGTTTTAGTGAAGCCATTCAAAAAGGCTTAAAAATCATGGATACAACGGCATTTACCTTATGCCAAGAAAATAAAGTACCGATTATTGTATTCGATATGAACAAAATTGGAAATTTAGCAGCTGTTGTTGCTGGAGAAGACGTAGGTACATTAATTAGTTAATTGAAATTTAAAAAATGGAAGAATTAGATTTTTACATAGAGGCGGGTCAAGAGACCATGGAGGGTGCAATCAAACATTTAAATATTGAATTGTCTAAAATTAGAGCTGGGAAAGCAAGTACTAGCATGTTAGATGGTTTAATGATCGAATATTATGGAATGATGACCCCAATAACTGGAGCGGCATCCATTACTACCCCAGATGCAAGAACCATTGCGATCAAGCCTTTTGAAAAAGGAATTTTTGGAGAAATTGAAAAAGCTATTCGTAATTCTAGTCTTGGCTTAAATCCAATGAACGATGGAGATATGATTCGTTTGAACATTCCACCTTTGACGGAAGAAAGAAGAAGGGATTTGGTTAAACGCGTCAAGCAAGAAATTGAAACGGCAAAAATCAATATCCGAAATGCTCGTCAAGATGCCAATAACAACATCAAAAAATTAAAAGGAGAAGGTGTTTCTGAAGACGCTATTAAAATGAGTGAGGAGAAAATCCAAAAAATCACAGATGCATTTATCCAAAAAATAGATCAAATATTTACTGATAAGGAAAAAGATATTATGTCCGTTTAATTTAGGTAAGAGGTAAAAGGTAAAAGGTAAAAGAAGTAATAAGAGGTAAAAGGTATAGTAAATTAAAACTATTACCTTTTACCTCTTACCTTTTACCTCAACTATCGGTTCATCGAAACCAAAAACTCCTCATTACTACGAGTACCTTTCATTTGCTGTTGCAAGAATTCCATTGCTTCTACCGAGTTCATATCTGACATGTGCTTACGCAATATCCAAACACGTTGTAAAACAGCAGGATCCATCAATAAGTCTTCTCTTCTTGTACCCGAAGCAGTCACATCGATAGATGGATAAATTCTTCTGTTGGCCAATTTACGATCCAATTGAAGCTCCATATTACCTGTTCCTTTGAATTCCTCAAAGATTACCTCATCCATTTTAGAACCTGTTTCAATCAAGGCTGTAGCAATGATCGTCAATGATCCCCCATTTTCTACATTTCTAGCTGCTCCAAAGAAACGTTTTGGCTTATGTAAAGCATTGGCATCCACACCACCTGATAAAATCTTACCTGATGATGGAACAACTGTATTATAGGCTCTAGCTAAACGTGTGATTGAATCCAATAAGATTACCACATCATGCCCGCATTCTACCATTCTTTTTGCCTTTTCCAACACAATACTTGCCACTTTCACGTGACGTTCAGCTTGCTCATCAAAAGTAGATGAAATCACCTCTGCACGAACACTTCTTTGCATGTCTGTCACCTCTTCCGGTCTTTCATCGATCAATAAAATAATCAAATAAACCTCTGGATGATTACGAGAAATTGCGTTGGCAATGTCTTTCAACAAAACCGTTTTACCTGTCTTCGGTTGAGCCACAATCATTCCACGTTGTCCTTTACCAATTGGTGCAAACAAATCTAGAATACGTGTTGAATAATTATCCGCATTGGTAGACAAATTCAATTTCTCCTCGGGAAACAAAGGAGTCAAATACTCAAAATTTATACGATCACGAATTTCATCTGTCGTTTTACCATTCACTGATTCAATTTTCAGTAAGGCAAAATACTTTTCACCTTCTTTTGGCGGACGTATCGTTCCTTTAATGGTATCACCTGTTTTCAAACCAAACATTTTGATCTGAGACGGAGATACATAAATATCATCTGGAGATGCTAAGTAATTATAATCTGACGAACGCATAAAACCATATCCACCATCCTGCATTATTTCTAAAACACCATCATTTTCAATTAAACCATCCAATTCTTTGATGATGTGATTGTAATTATTGCGTTTGAAATTATTTGCTGGTGGAGTACTTACAACATCATCTTTTGGTAATTTACTAACATCAACGGCCTGATTGGAGTGATCCTCTCCTGTAATAAAGGAAGTATCTACGATGAAATCATCTGGAGGAACAATGGCATCGTATTCGATGGGTTCTTCTTCGATAGGATTATTTACAACAATTTCATCAGCACCGTTTTCTGTAATCGCAGGTGTGTTAACCTCCAATTCCAATTTAGGTTGTGATAATTCATCTTCTGAATTTCTTTTTATTCTTTGACGTTTAGGTCTTTCTACTGAGGGCGTATCTTCTTGTACTTTTTTTACTCTCCGAATCGGTTTATCTTCCATAAAATGGGGAAATGATGAATCAAAAATTGAAAAAATTAGCTTTTTCCTTGGTCTAGGGAATTCTTAAAAAATTAAGAAATTATGCGATAAAACAACCTAAATAAGACTTTTTGGAAACTGTAATCTTGATTGAAACGTTTGCGAGTTTGAAACGTAATGCAATAGTACATTAGAAACTTTAGATTGTCAAGTAATTTTTGAAAAAGAAATTTTGATGTATGACGTAAGATGTATGACGTAAGATGTATGACGTAAGAGGTATGATGTAAGAGGTATGATGTAAGAGGTAAGAGGATTTTTTTGAGGTATGAAGTATGAGGTTGAGACCGATGGCTGAGCGAAGCCGAAGCCAAAGGTCGAAATTTCAAGTCATATATCATACATCTTACGTCGATTTCTTTACTATTTTTGTATTCACAATGAAAAGTTCCAAAGAAAAATTAGCTGATATTCTAAAAATCCGACAGGAAGCTGGCTTGCTTAGGACTTTGCAAATCATTGACGATAAAATCGATTTTTGCTCCAATGATTATTTAGGTTTGGCTCGTGATAAAGATCTAAGTCAATTAATTAGCCAAGATTTCGAAACTTTTCAGAATTCCAATCAAAATTTACCCATCAACGGAGCGACAGGATCTCGCTTAATCTCGGGGAATTCCCATTTAATTGAACAGTTTGAAAAAGAGTGTGCTGAATTTCATCAAGCAGAAGCCGCATTGCTATTCGGCTCTGGATTCGAAGCAAATTTGGGTATCATTTCATGTATTCCTCAAGAGGGCGACGTTATTTTTTGTGATAAATTAATTCATGCTAGTTTAATTGATGGATTAAAACTGAACAAAATTGAAAAACGAATTTTCAAACACAATAATTTAGCAGACTTGCAACACCTATTGGAGCAATATCCGATGGAAACACCCAAGTGGATTATTGTGGAATCTATTTACTCGATGGATGGCGATGAGGCTCCTTTGCTCGAACTCATTACTTTAAAAAGTAAATACAATGCAGAAATCATTGTTGACGAAGCACATTCAGGTGGAATATACGGACCTCAAGGTGAAGGTAAATGTGTTGAATTAGGAATTCAAAATGAAATATTTGCTAGAATTGTGACCTTTGGTAAGGCATGGGGAAATGCGGGAGCTGTTGTTCTCGGTTCTCAAATTTTAAAAGAATTTTTAATCAATTTTGCTAGAACCTTCATTTATTCCACAGCTCCTAATCCATTACATATCAATAGTTTAAGCACTACATTAAAACATTTAAAAAGTTTGGATGTAGCTAGAAAACAATTATTTGACAATATTTCATTTTTTAGAAATAATATAACAAGTCCCGATTGGGGCGAAAGCCAATCTGCCATTCAAACTTTTTTTGTAAAGGGAAATCTAGAAGTTAGAAACAAAGCTAAAATTGCTCAAGAAATGGGTTTTGCAATCAAACCAATAGTCTATCCAACAGTAGCAAAAGGAAAAGAAAGAATTAGAATTACATTGAGTGCATTATCCCAAAAAAAGGATATGCTAAATTTGATAGAAATATTGGAAAATAATGAATAGAGAAAATCAATTGGTCATTGCTGGAATTGGTACAGAAATTGGTAAAACAGTCGTTTCTGCTATTTTAACAAAGGCATTAAAAGCTCATTATTGGAAACCAATTCAATCAGGAAATATAGAAGATGGTGATTCTTTTCAAGTCAAAAAATGGGTAAATGAAGAAAATTTACACATTTTTCCTAGTACTTACGAATTAACTCAACCCTTATCCCCACATACTGCGGCTGAAATAGACGGCGTAGAAATTGATTTAGAAAAATTCCATCTTCCACAATCTGAAGATCCACTGATTGTGGAATTAGCAGGGGGCATCATGGTTCCACTCAATTCCAAACACACGAATTTAGATTTATTGAAAAAATTAGGTTTGCCAGTTGTGCTCGTTTCTAAAAACTATTTGGGAAGTATCAATCACACCTTGTTAACTTTTGAACAATTAAAAGCCAAGCAAATACCCATCAAAGGAATAATTTTTAATGGACCCACAAATCCTTCTGGAGAAACATTTATAGAAAATTATACTCAATTACCCGTGCTATTAAGAATACAGCAAGAGCCTTTTATCAACGAAGAAATCATCGAAAAATATGCCAAACAATTCCAACTTTAGTCTTTCTGAAAGAGATGCTAAAATAATTTGGCATCCCTTTACACAACACCAAATAGAACCCACTAGCATACCGATTGTATCTGGAAAAGGAGTGGAATTATTTGATGAAAACGGGAAAGTATATATAGATGCAATTTCATCTTGGTGGGTGAATATTCATGGGCACGCACACCCCTATTTGGCAGAAAAAATCTACCAACAAGCACTAAAATTAGAACAGGTCATTTTTGCAGGTTTTACCCATGAGCCTGCCGTTCAATTGGCAGAACGATTATTATCTCACCTTCCCAGCAATTTTGAAAAAGTATTCTTTTCCGATAATGGAAGTACTGCTGTAGAGGTTGCTGTCAAAATGGCTTTGCAATATTTTCACAACTTAGGACAAACTTCCAAAAGAAAAATACTCGCATTCGAAGGTGCTTATCATGGCGATACATTTGGTGCAATGAGTTTGGGGGCCCCTAGCCTATTCAATGCTCCTTTTCAAGACATGTTATTTGAAGTGGAATTTTTGCCAAATCCTATTGACTCGAAAATTTGTATCGATGAATTAAAAAATAAAATGCAACAGGCAGATGAATATGCTGCATTTATATTTGAACCTTTGATTCAAGGTGCTGGAGGCATGAATATGTATAGCGCCGAAACATTAAATGAGTTAATTCAGATTGCGCAAGAAAACAATGTTTTATGTATTGCAGATGAAATCATGACAGGTTTTGGAAGAACAGGTAAATGGTTTGCCATGGATTATTTGGATCAAAAACCGGATATCGCTTGCTTTTCAAAAGGATTAACTGGGGGTATGATGGCCTTGGGCGCGACCGTTTGTTCAGAAAAATTGTACAAGGCATTTTTATCCAATGACCGCAAAAAAACATTGTTTCATTCGCATTCTTTCACCGCAAACCCTTTAGCTTGTGCTGCTGCCAATGCAAGTATGGATTTGATGGAGGAAGAAAGTACTTGGAAAAACATTGAAAGAGTACAGCAATCTCACCAAGATTTGGGAGCAAAGCTCAAAAATCATAGTGTTATCAAAAATTGCAGACAATTAGGTACCATTATTGCCTTTGAAATTGAAACTGGAGAAAGCAAAAGTTATACACATTCCATTAGAGACATTGCCTATCAATATTTTATTGAAAATGGCATTTTGATGCGCCCATTGGGCAATACTTTGTATATATTAGCTCCTTATTGCATAAAAAATCAAGAACTTGATTTTATTTACCAAACAATTGAAAATTTTGTACAAACAATCAAAGGTCAATGAATTCACCCAACTTCGTTTTCGGTTCTGCTTTAGCGGTCATCAGCTTAGGTTATTTACTAAAGTCTTGGGGATTTATCCGTTTAAGTGATGCTAAATCGATCTCTAGGTTATTGATGTATTCCACCTTTCCAGCATTGGTCTTCACAACAATGATCAAAGTTGAGATAAGTGCAGAATTATTGTGGATGCCATTTATTTGCATTGTATTTGGAAGTATTTGTTCTCTTTTGGGTTTTCAATTGTTCAAAAATGAGGAGAATCCAGAAGATCGAGGAATATTAACCATGGGTTGCGCAGGATATAATTTAGGTTTATTTGCTTTTCCATTGATTGAAGGAATTTGGGGTTGGAAAGGTTTACTTTATGCAGCGATGTTTGATTTAGGAAATTCCTTCATCAATTTCATTGTGACTTATGGTGTTGGAAATTATTTGTCGAACCACCCGAAAAAAGGAAACATTTACAAACATATTTTCAAAAAAGTATTTTCACTCCCACCCTTTCAAGCCATGTTAATCGGCTTAGGAATTAATTTATTAAACATCCCCGTTCCGGAATTTTTATCTGAAATCATCGGTGTCGTAGCGAAAGGCAATAAACCTTTGGTATTATTATTAATGGGAATTTATTTCAGTGTTAGATTACCTAAATCCATCTATTTCAAGGTATTCAAAGTGTTGGGCTTTAGGTATCTATTGGGTTTGTTGGTGGGATTTGCACTTTTCTATACAGTACCATTCGATATTCATTACAGAAATATGTTGTTAATATGTATCATTCTACCTGCAGGAATGACTTTAATTACCTATTCAGATGAATTAGAGTTCAATACAAGTATTGCAGCGGCATTGGTCAATTTTTCCATGTTAATCAGCTTTGCACTTATGTGGATTTTGGTAAATGCCTTTCAGATGGCCACCTAATACCAAATTAATTTGGTAATTTTGCAAACAAAATTCACCTTCTATCGTTAGTTTAGGTAGAAAAACAATAATCTATGGTAGTCCCTTACAAAGATCAGTCGAAAGGCAAAAAAGAACAAGTTGCTGACATGTTCGATTCAATCTCGCCCAAATATGATTTCTTAAATCATTTATTAAGTGGTGGAATTGATATTATCTGGCGAAAAAAGGCTATCCAATTATTACAAAATAAAGGCATTAAATCGGTTCTGGATATTGCGACTGGTACAGGTGATTTTGCCATAGAAACCTTAAAAATTCAACCTGAGAAAATAGTTGGCGTTGATATTTCTGAAGGCATGTTATCATTTGGCAAAGAAAAAATCAAGAAACTTGGCTTAGAGGATAAAATCAGTTTACAAGTTGGCGACTCAGAAAATCTTCCTTTTGAAGACAATAGTTTTGATGCAATTACCGTTAGTTTTGGAGTAAGAAATTATGAAAATCTTGAAAAAGGACTGACAGATATGTTAAGAGTGTTAAAACCAGGAGGATATTGCTTGATTCTTGAATTTTCGAATCCAAAGAACTTTCCCATGAAGCAATTATATGCCTTTTACTCTAAATACATATTACCATTTTTGGGAAAAATGATTTCAAAAGATTCTGCAGCTTACACTTATTTACCTGAATCAGTTCAAGCATTTCCAGATGGAAAAGCATTTTTAGAAATTTATCAGAAAGTTGGATATACCCAAACACAATGGATTCCGATGACCGGTGGCATTTGTTCCATATATTTAGGTAGAAAATAGTATTGCTTTGAAAAAAATCACCCTCCTTTTACTACTAATATTTTCTGTAAGCTCGGTTTTTGCTCAAAAAAGTAAATACAAAAGAGTTTTTCATGAATACTATGATGCAAGACCACTACATTTTGGCTTTCTATTTGGATTAGCTGGTTCAAGCTATAATTATGTCGCTTTAAATAGCGGATCAGATGTCATTTTATCACCTAAGCATTTTGGATTTCAAATAGGTGGAGTAGCAAACTATGCATTTAACAGACATATTGAATTAAAAACAGGAATCAACGTAGCCTTGTTTGAACGGCATTTGGATTATTATTTAAGCACCAATATTCCTATCAAATCAGGATTACAAACAGACAATTTAAATTATCTGCGTGAGTCCACTTGGTTAGAAATTCCCGTTTCCATCAAATTTCGATCGATAAGACGAAAGAATCACCGCTTTTTCGTGTTGGCAGGAGCAAAATTTGGAATAGAGGCAAACACAAGAGACAAAGACTTTTCGAGTTTATCTAGTGATTACAACCACACGATTTATGCAAAAAAATCAGATTTGGCCTTAGAATACGGATTTGGTTTTGAGCAATTTTTTCAATTTTTCAAATTTGCACCAGAGATTAGATTCTCACACGGGATTTTCAATATTTATCAAGCCCCAACAACATCTGATCCTGTCGCACAACGCCTAAATGAGATCAAACACCTCAATACACATACAGTGAGTTTGATTCTGAATTTTGAATAAAAATTGACGTAAGATGTATGATGTATGATGTAAGAGGTATGCATTATAAAGTAAACATTAGATGTTGAATTAAAAACGAAAAATAATTACACATCTTACGTCATACATCTTACATCATACATCATACTTCACTTCAAATTCGTTCTTGCTTTTTTAGGATCCACCACGGTTTCTAAAGTTGTTACAGCTGAAACACCGAACCAACCTGCTCCTTGCATTTTAGAGCTTGGATTTGCATTAACGATATTAGTTGGTATGTTGGCAGCGGGTCTAGAAAAAAGTCCAGCATTATTAAGTTCTAAACGTGCCTGCGACCAAAAATTAAATTGATCTTCAGAGATAGAATATAACTCCACCTTTATCTTATCATTTTCCAAATATAATTCAGGAGAAATAGCTCTTCGAACTGGAAGAATAAATAACAATCCATCTGCTTGAGAACCTTTTTGAAAATTAGAATCGTACAAAAGTGTCAAATTATTTGTTCCATTAAAAAGCACTCCATTTTTGTAAAATTTTACGCGATAGCAATCTCCTACTCCAATGGGATCTCTTGCGAAAAATTGTGCATCATAACCCTTTTTAGGCTTATCTGTTCCTGATTGTCTTCCTGATGCATCGGTATATTGATATAGAATAGAATCGACAGGTGGAACGCGATACATTTTTGAAGTGGCTGAATATGACTCGCCAGACCATTTAACCGACAATTGATAGGTTCTACCTACCTTACCAAAAACCTCGGATTCAGAGGATGGGGTCCAAACATAATTGCCTTTATTACTTGGATTTTCTGTAAATCGATATTTATTCCCTTCATTATCTTTTACTTCTACATTGGCACCAGAAATAACGACTGGGGCAGTATTATCAAAATAATTTTGAGATTTAGACAGGAAAATTTGCTGAGGCCCTTTTTGGTCTGTTAAAGTAGATTGAACAACAAAATAATTGTCAAAATTAGGTGAATCCAATGTCACAATCTCTTCACAAGAAGTCAACAGGAAGAAAGAAATAAATCCAATGATATAGACGGTTAAATATCGCATATTAAAAAGAGAAATTATAAGTAACTGCAGGAACAAATGAACCAATAATCGAAAGTTGAACAGCCTCTGTTTTTAAAGCATTGCCATCACTTGGACGTGTATAAATTGAAAAAGGATTTTTACGATTATATAAATTATACACTGAAAAAACCCACTCGGAGCTACCTTTTTTAAACAATCCTTTTTTGTTCTTTTTAGTGGCTGAAACATCCATTCTATGATAATCAGGAACACGAATATTTCCTCTTGTGCCTTCCAAGGTTAATGGGTAAGCGATTCCTTCGTAACTATATTTTTGCACAGGAATTGAATAAGGAACACCCGTAACATAGGCAAAATTGACGCCGAATGACCATTTAGAAGAAACTTGATATTGACCGATTATATTTAAAGTATGGGTTCTATCATATCGATTTGCATACCAATCATTACTATTTAGGCCTTCAATCTTTCGTTCTGTCCTCGCTAAAGTATAAGATAGCCAGCCGGTTAATTTACCTGTATTCTTTTTCAAAAACCATTCAATTCCATAGGCTCTACCTTTGCCAAATAATAAATCTTTTTCAAAATATGGATTCAAAAACAAATTAGCTCGATCGGCGTAATCTATTTGATTTTGCATATCCTTGTAATAGACTTCAACGGATGCCTCATAATTGTTTAGATCTGGTCCAAAGTTTTTGAAATAACCTAAGGCTACTTGATCTGATATTTGAGGCTTGATATTGTTGGTTGATGATGTCCAAACATCAAGCGGAGTCGAAGCTGCTGTATTTGACATCAAATGTACATATTGAGACAAACGATTGTAACTAGCTTTGATAGATGAACTTTCTGTTAAATTTAGATTAACAGCGAATCTTGGCTCCCAGTTCCCATAAGATGCTACAGTAGTTGAAGGATCTACATTGATTGTTTTCAAAAAATACCCTGACGGATTTTCGATGGATGGTGTTATTCTAATTCGCTCATAATACTCACCATTCAAACTTTTATAATCATAATTGGAATATCGAATACCATATTGTAAACCAACTTTAGGTGTCAATTTCCATTCATGGCCTACATACAAAGATGTTTCAATTCCCTTTTTATTAGCTTGACCAAATTCCCTTTTCTCCCCACCCGAAGAAGCAACTGCTTGACCAGGTTTAAATTCATACGAAATGATTTGACCTCCAAATGTCAATGTATTATCTGGTCGAATGTAATAAGTAAAATCTGGCTTGAAACTTAAATTAACGATATTGGAAGTCCAACGAAAATTATCATTGGGTTTTTTATTTTCTAAATCAGAATCCAACAAATAATCATAATTACTATAAAAGGTCGTCGCATTTAAAAACAATTTATTGGAAAAAACATGGTTCCATCTTGCCGATAGAGTTGAATTACCCCAATTAAATCCAAAACCAGTTCCAAAAACATCCCGTCCAAAATATCCAGACAAAAACACCGTATTTTTGGTATTAATCGTATAATTCACTTTTGCCGTTAAAACATAGAAATTAAACTGAGCATTGGCATTGCTCCCAGTCAAAAAGGGTTTGGCTAAAATATCGATGTAAGATCTACGCGCTGCCAAAATGAAAGATGCTTTATCTTTTACAATTGGGGCTTCTAAAGATAATCGAGAAAAAATCACTCCAATACCACCATTCACCTCCAATTTTTTCGCATTTCCTTCCTTCATCTTTACATCCAAAATGGAAGAAACTCGGCCACCATACAAAGAAGGAATACCACCTTTGTATAATTTTACATCTTTAACCGCATCTGGATTGAAAACGGAGAAGAAACCAAATAAATGGGAAGAATTATACACAGGTGCATCATCCAAAAGGACTAAATTTTGATCCACACCTCCGCCTCGCACATTAAACCCGGAAGCCCCCTCGCCAACCGTGGAAACACCAGGTAGAAGCTGGATAGCACGTACTAAATCAACTTCACCTAGCAATGCAGGAATTTTTCGAATGGTTTTAATATCTATTTTGTTAACAGACATTTCGATACTTTTAACATTTTCATCAAATGCTTTTGCAGTCACCTTCACTTCAGCTAATTCAGAAATTTCCGACTCCAACTCCAAATTCAATTCTTTAGCTTCACCTGAAAACTGAATGACTTTTTCCACTTTCTTATAAGAAGTAGATGAAAAAACCAATGTATAAGTGCCCGGAGCCAATGTTATACTATAAAAGCCATAAGTATTGGAAGAAGTCCCTGTCTTTAACTCTTTGACATAAATATTTGCAGCAATAATGCCCTCACCATTACTCTTGTCTTTGATGTATCCGCTCAAAGTAGATTTTTGAGCTAATAGAGAAATGGATATAATGGTTAGTAAAAGGGTAAGAATAGTCTTCGTTATTTTCATAAAATGTGAATGAATTACAAATCTAAACTGATTAAACGAAAAATTGTTCAATTTATTGATGAATGGTAATCCACTGAAAAATAAAAAACCATAAAAATCAGAATATTGATAATTATTTTAAACAAAAAGTAATATATTGCCGATAATATTTTATTTTAATATTTTTCTTTACATTTGTGAAAGCAAAATATGCATATATAACCAATGGATTTAAAAATATTTGGCAAAATAATTCGAGAAAAAAGAAATTCTCTCAACCTCAAACAAGAAGACCTCAGCGAAAAAAGTGGTGTGGCTATCAAAACCATTCACTCCATTGAACTTGGAAAAGGAAACCCTGCAATTAAAACCATCCTTAGAATATTTGAAATCTTAGAACTAGATTTCATTGTTGTATCCCCTAAAAACAACCAATAATTATTATGGAACAAGCCATTAGTTTTGAACGTATCCCTGCAATCATCTACGCTGATTCAGAAAAAGCATCAAAAGCAGTTGCACAAGAAATTGCTAATTTAATTCGCAACAGAGCAAAAGAAAACAAACCAGCGGTTCTTGGCTTAGCCACAGGCTCGTCTCCTAAAAAAGTGTATCAAGAACTGATCAGAATGCACAAGGAAGAAGGACTTAGCTTCAAGAATGTTATCACCTTCAACTTGGACGAATACTACCCGATGGAGCCCGATGCAATACAAAGCTATGTGCGTTTCATGAAAGAGCAACTTTTCGATCAAGTTGACATACCGGTAACAAATTACCATATTCCAGACGGAACCTTACCAATTGAGAAAGTTCCTGAGTTCTGTAAAGACTACGAAGATAAAATGGACAAACTAGGTGGCCTAGATTTTCAATTATTAGGAATTGGAAGAAATGGACACATCGGCTTTAATGAACCTGGTTCACTCATTAATTCAAAAACACGATTAATGACTTTGGATATTAGTACGAAAATTGATGCATCTTTCGATTTTGGTGGACTAGCCAAAGTACCCAAAAAGGCCATTACAACAGGTATAGAAAAAGTAATGCAAGCCAAAAGAATCGTTCTTTTAGCTTGGGGAGAACATAAAGCAGAAAGCGTTGCCAAAGCGGTTGAAGGCCCAGTAACTTCTGAAATCCCTGCTTCTTATCTTCAACAACATTCCAACGCAAGTTTTATCTTGGATGAAACAGCTGCTGCGCTATTAACCAGAATCAAAACTCCTTGGTTGGTTGACTCAGTTAATTGGGATAGAACTATGATTAAAAAGGCCGTTACACACCTTTCCTTAACCATAAACAAGCCTGTTCTTAAGCTAACAAACAAAGATTACAATGAAAATGGACTATCTGATTTATTAGCCTTGTATGGACAAGCCTACGATATCAATATTGAGGTTTTCAATTATTTGCAACATACCATTACAGGTTGGCCAGGTGGCAAACCCAATGCCGATGACACACATCGTCCAGAAAGAGCTTTTCCTGCCAAGAAAAAAGTTATCATTTTTAGTCCACACCCAGATGATGACATTATTTCCATGGGAGGAACTTTCCAACGTCTTCATGACCAAGGACATGATGTTCACGTAGCCTACCAAACAACGGGAAACATCGCTGTTGCAGACGACGAAGCTTTACGCTTTGCTGAATTTGTCATTGATTTCAACGAAAAATTTGAAAGTCCAAACCCAAAGGCAAATAAAATCTACAAAGAAGCTGTTAAGTTCCTGAAAAACAAAAAAGACTCTGAAATCGATATTCCTGCTGTCAGAGAAATAAAAGGGATCATCAGAAAAGGAGAAGCAAAAAACACTTGCCGTTTTGTGGGAATCAAAAAAGAAAATGCACATTTCTTGGAAATGCCTTTTTATGAAACTGGCACCATTCGTAAAAAACCGATTGGGGAAGAGGATGTACAAATTATCATGGATTTAATCGAAGAAATCCAGCCGCACCAAATTTATGCAGCAGGAGATCTTGCTGACCCACATGGAACACATAAAGTTTGTTTAGATGCCATTTTTGAAGCAATCACCCGTTTGAAACACAGAGAATACATGAAAAACTGTTGGGTATGGCTTTACAAAGGTGCTTGGGCAGAATGGGATATTGATCAAATTGAAATGGCAGTTCCTATGTCGCCAGACCAAGTTTTCAGAAAAAGAATGGGTATTTTCAAACATCAATCTCAAAAAGATGGGGTTGTATTCCAAGGCGATGACTCTAGAGAATTCTGGCAAAGAGCAGAAGAACGAAACAGAGGAACAGCCCAAATCTATAACGATTTGGGCTTGGCGGAATACGAAGCCATGGAAGCCTTTGTAAGATGGCGTTTTTAGACTAATGCTTCAAATAAAATCTCGGCGGTATGCTTCGCTTTACGTTGCGTACCGTCGTGAATTTGATGACGGCAACTTGTGCCCGATGCCACAATTTCTACCTCAGCACTTTGAGCCCTAATTGTAGGAAATAAAACCAATTCACCAATCTGCATCGACAAATCATAATGTTCTTTTTCGTAACCAAAAGAACCAGCCATTCCACAACATCCAGAAGGAATTAATTGTACTTCATAATTAGCAGGCAAAGACAATGCCTTTTTTGCAAATACCAAAGAACTCATTGATTTTTGTTGACAATGCCCATGCAACTTCAACAATTTCTTTTCTGTAGTAAAAGCAGATGATTGAATACGTTTCGCATCTAACTCTTTCGCAATAAACTCTTCCAATAAAAACACATTGCTAGCAAGATTCTTTGCGCGTTCTACCCATTCGTCAGAAACCAAATCTGGATATTCATCTCTAAACGTTAATAAGGCAGAAGGCTCGATACCGACCAAAGGAATTTCAGCACTAACAATAGAAGACCACAATTCCACATTTCTTTGAGCAATAGCCTTGGCTTCATCCAACATTCCTTTAGACAAAAAAGCTCTTCCTGAAATAGGATGAGATATTGTTCGAATTGAATAGCCCAATGCTTCCAATAATAGAATGGCCTTTTGACCAACTTCTACATCATTGTAATTGGTAAATTCATCCACAAATAGATAAATGGATTTATCGGATTGAATTGTTTTACGTTGTTTAATCCAAGATTGCAAACTTTGTTTGGCCATCAAAGGCATCGTCCTTTCAGGGTGAAAACCGACCAATTGATTGGCCATTTTACGTAAGAAAGTTGTCCCCATCACCACATTATACAAAAATGGAATTTTGGACGTAATACTAGAAATTTTGGCAAAATTACCTACCAACCAGCTACGCAAAGGCAAACCCTTTTCTTTTTGATATTGGTACAAAAACTCCATTTTCAATTTCGCTACATCCACATTGGACGGACATTCCGACTTGCAACCCTTACATGCTAAACACAAATCCATCACTTCCTTTATTTCATCATGTGCAAAGCGATTGGGTTGAGTAGAACGAGTCAAAAATTCCCTTAAAATATTGGCTCTAGCTCTGGTAGTTTCTTTTTCATTGCGAGTTGCCATAAAAGAAGGACACATCGTCCCTCCTGAAATGGGGGTTTTACGACAATCTCCTGAACCATTGCATTGTTCTGCATGTTGCAAAACATCTTGATCATGAAAACGAAATGCAGTCTTAAATTCTGGTGTTTGTTGACCCGCCTCATAACGCAAAAAAGTATCCATTGGAGGGGTATCCACAATTTTATTGGGATTAAATATTCCTTTCGGATCCCACCAAGATTTTAACTCTCGCATTAATTGATAATTCTTCTCTCCAACCATCCAAGGAATGAACTCACCACGCAAGCGACCATCTCCATGTTCGCCAGATAATGAACCATTGTATTTCTTCACCAAACGGGCAATTTCTTCAGCGATGGTTCTGAAAAGTTGATGCCCTTCCTTAGTTTTCAAATTAATGATAGGTCTTAAATGCAATTCTCCTGAACCAGCATGCGCATAATGCACACAATACAAATTATTTTCAGATAAAATTTCATTGAATTCGGCAATAAACGCAGGTAAATCATTCACATCCACCGCTGTATCTTCAATCACCGCCACTGCCTTTTCATCTCCAGGCAAATTCGACAACAAACCTAAACCAGCTTTACGCAAATCCCACACTTTCTTCACATTAGCTCCTTCCACATAAGGGAAATGATATCCCAAATCAGCCGCTAACATAGCCTTTTCAACCGCTTTAGCCCGCTGAATCAATTCTTCAGGATCATCTGAACGCAATTCCACAACCAATATAGCACCAGGGTCTCCTTCCACAAAAAAGCGATTTTGCCTTTGCTCCGGATTTGCTTTGGTACATTCTAAAATATAATGATCCATTAATTCAGAAGCAGAAGGATTAAATTGCAAAGCAATTAAATTCGCACGAAGAGCTTCATCAATGGTATTAAAATGAGCACAAACCAAGCCAATATGGGCAGGAGGAATAGGATCAACATGTAATTTTATGCGTGTAACAAAAAACAAAGTGCCCTCAGATCCTGATAATAAAGAACAAAAATTAAAATGGGCATCATTTTTCCCAAAAGCTTTGGTATTCAAAAGCATATCCAATGCATATCCCGTATTTCTACGATGAATACTTGGCTTAGGAAATTCCTTAACAATATTTTCTTGAACTTCTAAATCCGATAAAGCATCCAAAGTTTGACGATAAATTTGGTGCAAACGAGAACCTACTTTTAATTTCTCAACTGTTTCAAATGGATTTTCAGCACCGAAAGTAACAAATGTACCATCGGATAAAAAACCCTCAACTTCTAAAACATGATCACGGGTAGAACCATAAACCACTGAATTGGAACCACATGAATTATTACCCAACATCCCTCCTATCATCGCTCGATTTGCTGTGGATGTTTCTGGACCAAAAAACAGACCCTGTTTTTTTAATTCAACATTCAATACATCTCTCACGACTCCTGGCTCAACCCATGCATAAGATTCTTCTTTATTGATTTCAAGAATACGATTAAAATATTTGGAAACGTCTACTACCAAACCCGCTCCCACTACCTGACCCGCCAAAGAAGTTCCTGCTGTTCTTGGAATCAAAGGAATCTGATGCTGATCGGCAAAAACAATGATTTTTTGTATATCCTCTACTGTTTCTGGAATCACAACAGCCAAGGGCATTTCACGATACGCAGAAGCATCGGTTGCATAAAGCGTACGCATTACTTGATCCGTATGCAAAGTACCTTGAATATTTTCAGCTAATTGTGAAAGAACTTGAGAAGATATAACAGTAGCAGACATGCTTTAATTTTATTTTTTATGAACAGGTACAAAAGTAACTAAACCCTTGATTAGTAGCAATTGAGAAATAATATATGTCGACATCACTATGAATGAATTCCCTGGAAATGAATAATAAAACTTCCCAAAAGCCAATAAACTATCAGAAACAACAAACAAAAATGCACCCATTGCTATTTGCCAATAATTATTAGAAGTGGAAATTTGAATTCTTTGAAGAGCAAAATACAACATACTACCTAAAGCAAAAGCATAAATAATCACAGGAATTCGCAAGCCCTCAACGATGTTAGGAAGCAGAAAGTTCAATAATAATGCGACATAGACTACAATAGATAAAAGGGACAGAATTCGATGTTGGATGGAAATTTGGTCTAGGGGTATTATTTGCTTGAGAAAAATGGTAATGTACGTAATTTGCATCAACAAAAATGCGGCCAATCCTAATTGAAAAAACAAAGGATTACTCCCAGGAATCATTAAAAAAACATCCCCCAGCCATGCAAAAAACAAGGCAAGCAAGATTGTTTTTTTACTATTTAAACCTTGTTGATTAAAAACATAAAAAGATAGTAAAATCATCAACAGCGGTTTAGTAACAAACCGTAAGGAATGAATGGATGGAAATAAGAATGGTGCTAGAAGTTCAAGGCATGCATCAAGTCCAAAAAAATATAAAATCCAATTAGTGCTTTTCATCTACCTTCGTCAAATACTCACCTTCACAAATTTCTTGATCAATGATAAAATTAGGTCTTGATTTGGACTGAAAAAATATTCTCAAAATATATTCTCCCAATATCCCAATGGCCATCAACTGAATACCACCAAATAAAATAATCACAAATAACAAAGAGGTAAAACCTTCAATGATTTGTCCGACAAATATTTTTTTAAGAATAATAACGATGAAATAAATAATAGAAAGTGAAATCACACCAAAGCCAGCAGTACTGATAAACTTAACAGGAAATTCACTGAAATTAAAAATTCCGTTTAAAGCTAATTGCAAAAGTTTAGAAAAAGTATATTTCGAATCTCCTGAAGCTCTTTCTTGTCGATCATAGGAAATTCCAATTTGCTTAAAGCCTATCCAAGTACGCATACCTCGGATAAACCGACTTTCTTCTGGCATTTTATTCAAAATATCAACTACCTTTCTTCCCATAAAAGAAAAATCTCCTGAGTCAAGTGGAATATCAACATTAGAAATTTTCTTTAGAATACGATAAAACAAGAAGTAGGCCATTTTTTTATACCAAGGCTCTTTTCTTTTCTCGCGAACGGCATAAACAACTTCATACCCTTCATTGAATTTGGCATAAAAATCATGAATTAATTCGGGAGGATCTTGAAGGTCGCCGTCCAATACAAACACGCCTTCCGTACCTCTTGCTTTGGATAACCCAGAAGTTAAGGCTAACTGATGCCCATGATTTCTTGACAGCAAAATCACATGAAAACGCTTATCTGTCAGTGCCAACTGTTGCAGCATTTCTCTCGAACGATCTTTACTCCCATCATCTATGAGGACAGCCTCTAATCGAATATCCGAGTGATCCATGATGTTTTGAAGTCGTTCTACCAAACTAGGCAGATTACTTTCTTCATTGTAAACGGGAATAACAAAAGAAACTTGAGGTAATAAATTATCCATTATTAATATCTATATCTACCATTTTTAAAATCAAAAATAAGCAATCTTCTACCATTTTTACCTCGAATCAATACAGAATCTTTATTCGTGGTATCTATTTTTTGAATAAACTTTTCATCTGGCCTTAAATATAAATTCACTAATTGAGCATCTGCGACGTCCACATTTAATTTCGCTAACTCTGTTGATGCAAGGAAATTATTGAATCGAGACGGGTAAAAAACCGTATCTCCTGATTGATACACCGATTGAATTTTTTTTGCGATAACAGGATAAGGATTTTCTTCTCTACCGATTGAAAAAGTATATTTCTGTATCCCATCTCGATAAAGTGGTTTGATTAATTTAACAAAAGTGTACACTTGTGTCATCAAAAATAGGCCTGCCAAAATTCGTACCCAGATATGTTGCTTTAATACATGTTTTACTAATCCCAACGAAATAAATATTCCAAAGGGTAAACCAAAACTAGCATATCTCAAAAAGAACCCAGTGGTAGTTTGGGCATTAATGGCTGAGAAGAATAATACGAGAACAGGTAGGCCAATTTGTAAAAAGCCAAACAAATAAAATTTACGTTCTTCTTTTGGCATTTTTTTGAGCCAATTTCTTAATACAACACCAAATAATAGGAGAAGTATCGCGCCAATTTTAAAACCATAACTGTTGTACAAATCATTGGTCCAAATAAATTGATCAGACAGAATAGATACTGTTCTTTTAAATAAATGAATGGGGGTTGATGCCTCAATCCAGCCTGCAATTTCACCATGATTTTGTATATAATCACGATATTGCTGTGCGGCATCTGCCTGATAAATCAAAAAATATTGCCCTGGCCCAAGGGTCATCCATAATCCAAATGGTACGAGGATAAAAATGGATGCAATGAAAAAACGTTTGATGGTTTCTGTATTGGGCCAATGAAAAAATAGAAATATCAATTGTCCTATCAAAACCAAGGCGGTCAAATAAGTACTAAACAATGCACCTAAACTAGCCAAGGCCCAAGCGGAAAAATATTTTTTTGGTGGCGTGGCTCCTTCTTTTTTACTTAGAATCAACCAATAATAATAATTACTTAATGTGGTAAAAAATAGGCTGCAAGTATAATTTCTTGCTTGTTGACTAAAAATAACAAAGAATGGTTCAATGGTCGCAATGGCCAAAACCGCCAATGCCCAATTCAAGTTCCATTTTAGGCGTTTCGCCCAAATGTATAAAACCATTAAAGTCAATAAATTAAAAAATACGGAAACTCCTCTAAATACCGCATCTCCTTTTCCGAATAAAAACGCAGATACCTTCAAGGCCATGTCATGAAGTAAACTGTTACCACTCACATCTCCACTGGCATCCGCTTTTAACCAAGCTTGTATGCCACGAGGAGCCCAGAAGTCGCTAGGTGTAAATGTGGTGTCGGGCCTCATCAAATCAACCATTCCTCCAATATTGGTATTTCCAACAGCCAATAAAACGCTTTGTTTTTCATCCCCGAATAACCCAAATTTCCCAATATGGTATACACGTAAAACAAAAGCCAATGCGAATAAGCAAACAAAAACAACAAATTGGAGATACTTTTTATTCATGGTTAAAGGCGATTTGCTTAAAATCAAAAATCACTTGATTATAAAACCAAGTGATTTTTCGACAATAATAATCAATAAATTTCAATATTACGATCCACAAGCCTCGCAAGCTTCTGGATTATCCAATGAGCAAGCCATATCTGATCTATTTTGCTCATCACTAGAATCAAACGACGCCGCAGCTTTAGCAGCATGTGCTGCATATTGTAATTCAGACTCCTGAACTGAATTTGTTTGTTCGATTGCAGGCTCTGCTTGTTTTTCAACAGTAAACTTAATCGCATCTGCGGCAGCTTTGGTACGTAAATAATACATACCTGTTTTCAAACCTAATTTCCAAGCATGGAAGTGCATCGAGGTTAATTTACCAAAGTTCACATCTTGAATATGAATATTCAAACTTTGTGATTGACAGATATACGCTCCACGATCAGCAGCCATCTCTAAGATAGTTTTTTGCTTAATTTCCCAAACTGTCTTGTACAAATCCTTCAAGTTTTGAGGAATCTCAGGAATATTCTGAACTGACCCATTCGCTGAAATCAATTTATTCTTCATGCTGTCATTCCAAAGATTCAACTTAATCAAATCTTTCAACAAGTGCTTATTCACAATCGCAAATTCACCTGACAATACACGACGAGCGTAGATATTAGATGTATATGGTTCAAAACATTCGTTATTACCTAAAATCTGGCTTGTAGAAGCTGTTGGCATAGGTGCAACTAACAAGGAGTTACGAACCCCGTTCTCCACAACTAAGCGGCGAAGATTTTCCCAATCCCAACGACCTGAACTTGGCGTTACATTCCACATATCAAATTGGAAAATACCCTTAGAAATAGGTGAACCTTCCCAAGTAGAATAAGGACCTTCTACTTTCGCTAATTCCATAGATGCTTCCATGGACGCAAAATAGATGGTCTCAAAAATATCTTTATTCAATTGACGAGCCTCCTCTGATTCAAATGGCATTCTTAACATGATGAAAACATCCGCTAAACCTTGAACACCTAAACCAATAGGACGATGACGTAAATTAGAATTTTTCGCCTCAGGAACTGGATAATAATTTACATCGATAATTTTATTCAAATTACGAGTAGCTGTTTTTGTTACATCATATAATTTTTGATGGTCAAATTCAAAAACACCAGCATCATTCGTTTTTACATATTTTGGCAAGGCCAAAGAAGCTAAATTACATACAGCCACTTCGTCTTTTGAAGTGTACTCCATAATTTCAGTACACAAATTCGAAGATTTGATGGTACCTAAATTCTTTTGATTCGACTTATTATTCGCGTGATCTTTGTACAACATATATGGAGTACCAGTTTCTGTTTGCGACTCTAAAATCTTGAACCAAAGTTCTTGAGCTTTAACAACAGTTCTAGCTTTTCCAGCTAATTCATATTTTTGATACAATGCCTCGAATTCATCTCCGTAAGAATCAGATAAACCTGGACACTCGTGTGGGCAGAACAATGACCACTCTTCATTGCTTTCAACACGCTTCATGAATAAATCTGGAATCCACAAAGCATAGAACAAATCACGCGCGCGCATTTCCTCTTTACCGTGGTTCTTTTTCAATTCCAAAAAGTCAAACACATCAGCATGCCAAGGCTCTAAATAAATAGCAAATGAACCTTTACGCTTTCCTCCCCCTTGGTCTACATATCTAGCAGTATCATTGAATACTCTCAACATTGGAATGATACCATTTGAAGTTCCATTCGTCCCTTTGATATATGAACCTGTTGCACGAACGTTATGAATGCTTAAACCGATACCTCCCGCCGACTGTGAAATCTTCGCTGTTTGCTTCAATGTATCATAGATACCTTCGATTGAATCATCCTGCATAGCAAGCAAGAAACATGAAGACATTTGAGGCTTCGGTGTACC
>JBJTNH010000118.1:0-9134 GCA_046073945.1 Aquirufa sp.
TTATACTTCATCAAAGGTAACGGCCAGCGAATTTTTTCGGTGGTCGTTCTTTTTTTACACTCATCAATCAAACTTCTAATATCATGAAAATTGGAATTCCAAAAGAAATTAAAAACCTAGAATTTCGGGTAGGTATGACTCCCGCGGGAGTTGATACTTTGATTCAACAGGGTCATCAAGTATTTGTTGAACAAAATGCAGGTTTAGGTTCGGGCTTTCCAGATGCTATTTATCAATCTGTTGGAGCGACCATTTTACCCAATCCAAAAGAAGTGTATCAAATTGCTGATATGATTGTCAAAGTAAAAGAGCCTTTAGCCTCCGAATTTCCTTTGATACGCCCTGGTCAAATTTTATTTACCTATTTTCATTTTGCCGCCTCAAAAGAATTAACTCAAGCAATGATTCAATCTAAAGCTGTATGTATTGCTTATGAGACAGTTGAATTGCCTGATCATTCTTTGCCTTTACTTACACCTATGTCTGAAGTGGCTGGTAGAATGGCAATTCAGGTAGGTGCTTTCTATTTAGCAAAGCCGCAAGGTGGTAAAGGGAAAATGTTAGGGGGTGTACCAGGTGTTCGTCCTGCCAATGTGTTAATTTTAGGTGGGGGAGTCGTAGGTACACAAGCCGCTAAAATGGCAGCAGGTTTGGGTGCAAATGTAACAATATTAGATACAAATTTGACAAGATTAAGATACCTAAACGACACGTTGCCTGCCAATGTAACAACACAATTTTCCACCCAGTTTGCTATACAAGAACATTTGCCTCATACGGATTTAATCATAGGTGGAGTATTGTTACATGGTGCAAAAGCTCCACATTTAATTAAAAAAGAAGATTTGAAAAAGATGTCGCCAGGTACAGTGCTTGTAGATGTTGCGGTAGACCAAGGAGGATGTATTGAAACTTGTCGTCCAACGACTCACCAAGATCCTGTATTTTTTGTAGATAATATTTTACACTATTGTGTGGCAAATATGCCTGGTGCTGTTCCAGAAACTTCTACTGCTGCATTAACTCAAGCCACTCTTCCCTATGTTAAATTGATTGCCAATGAAGGTTGGAAATCGGCTTGCGAAAATAACAGTGCTTTGAAAAGTGGTTTGACCATCGAAAATGGTCAATTATTAGACCCCAAATTAGCCTTAGAGTTTAATTTATAATTTATTAATGTTTTCCTGTTTTAATAAAAGGCAATTGATTTTTTCAATTGCCTTTTTCTTTGATCATTACCAAATTTTCAAACCTTGAATTTTTGATAACTCTAATTGATTCAGTTTTATCAAATAGCCATATTGAGTAAATATTAATTCAGATTCCTCCAACGTATTTTGAACCTGATCTAATTCAATTTTACGGATGAAACCCTCTTTGTATTTGTTTTCAGCTAATTTTAAGGCATATTTTGATTGCTCTACGACCTTTTTTTGACTCTCGTATTTTTGAACATTGGTTTGAAGATTACTCTTTGCTTGCTCAAATGCATTGTTTAATTTTTCTTGTGTATCCTGTAATTGCAATTGTATTCTTTCTTGCTGAATTTTAGCGATACTTGTTTGCGTGGCACCTCTTTTTCCTGAATAAATTGGAATATTTAACTTTAAACCAACCATCGAGTTGACTTTGAAATCATCTGAAAAATTTGGGGTTTCTCCATTGATTCTTGGTACATAACCATTTCTGATTCCTAAAGTCGCAATTCCAGAAACAGAGGGTAAATTAGCACTTTGGGCCAATTCAATTTCTTTCTTTGCAATCGCTTCTTGAGCACTCAATTGTTCCATTTCTAAATTAGAACTGATTTGCATTTGCTTGGCATCCAAATTTGATTGATTAAAAGAAGTGCTTGTTTTTAGGTATTGCGAGGCATTTTGTCCCAAAAGTGTACTTAAATAATCGGTTAATTGTTTAATTTGACTTTCAATCTCAATGATTTTTATCTGCTGATTTTGAACTCTAACTTGTTGGCTTATTTGATCATATTCCAAAGCAGCGCCTAATTTTACTTGATTAACAATGATATTATATTGATTTTCCAAGCGGCTATGTTGCGATTTTTGAACTTCCAACACTTTATTTAGGTATTGAATTTGGTAGTATAGGTTGGCTATTTGATAGCCTAAATTAAATTCTTGTTGTTCAATTTGAGCTTTGGTTAGATTACTTTCTAATCTTGTTTTTTCAATTGCCAAAGCATTCTTTCCCCAATCATACAAGGTATGACTTGCCACAAATTGAGAATTATAATTCATATTGGGTTGAAATTGTAATACAGATGTTCCAGTTGGCGATGCAAAGCTAGCTTTGGAAACTGGATCCACTCTGGTCACTCCAATTTCTGCTCCTAGACTTGGTTTTCCATAGGATTCTTGAATTTGTGTTTTATATTCGCCAATTTTCAACAAGTTTTTTTGACTTTTCAAATTGGGAGAGTATTGTAAAATTCCTTGAATCAAAGATGATAACTCTTTGTTTTCCTGAGCATTTGCTTGAATAGATACAAATGCTAATAAAATGAATAATTTAAATTTTGTCATAATTAATGTGCCTCTTCGGCCGCTTTATTTATTTTGTCTATTTCTGCTTGACTCTTTTTCGGTGTTTTGATTAAAAATAAAAACGGAAATATTAAGATGAATATGATGGAAACCAATCGGAACGTATCCAAATAAGCTAAATAATAAGCTTGCTTGGTTACAGCTAAATCAATGGTTTTGAATGCGGCAGCACTTGCTTGGTAAGCATCGCCTGTTTTTTGTAAAATGGTTTGACTTATTCCATTCCAGCGCATTTGAAACAATGGGTTTTCAGCTTGAATATTTGCTAATAAATCATTTCTATGTTGTGCTGCTCTTTGGGTAGCATAATTATTAGCTACGGCAATGCCAAAGGCGCCTCCCAATTGTCTAATCATGTTAGTTAATGAAATTCCTGAAGCAAATTCATTTGGTTTTAAACCTGCTACAGCTTGGTTAATCAAGGGCATCTGTAAAAATGCAACCCCAATCACTCGCAGCATCTGCATCGGAAAGAAATCCCATCTCCCCATATCGGAAGTCGATTGTCCACCCACAAAGCCAAAAATGATATAAATCACTATGCCTGATGCCATAAATGGTAAAGGTTTTCCTCCTTTGGAAAGATATTTTCCAATCAAGGGAAACAGCAATACACCTAAAAATGTGGGATACATCAAAGATAAACCCGTTTCAGTAGGGGTAAGACCATTTATTCGTTGAACCATAATGGGATAAACAAATACAGAAGTAAATAATCCGAAACCTCCAACTAGTGTGAAGATGGAGCTCATTGTAAAGGTTTGATTCCCAAATATTTTCAGATTTACTACGGGATGTTCTGTGGTTAATTCCCTCCAAATAAACAATGCTGTTCCAATGACAAATCCAATGGCACTTAGAGTAATTGTTCTTGAATCAAACCAACCTTCACCTTCACCTTTTTCCAAAACATATTGTAATGTTCCAACCGCCAAGGTGAGTAGTAATATTCCCGGATAATCTATTTTAATTGACTTTCTGCTACTTCCTTCACCTGGTTTTTTTTCTATGTAAACAATCGTCAGAATACTTGCAATAATACAAATTGGAATATTGACATAGAAAATATCAGACCATTTAAAATTATCAATTAAATAACCTCCCAATACGGGTCCTAAAGAAGGTCCAAGAATAATTCCCATACCAAAGAAACCTGAAGCCATTGGACGTTCCTCTGGTTCGAAAGCATCAAATAGTATGGCTTGTGAAGTGGATAATAATGCTCCACCACCGATTCCTTGAATGAATCGCCAAAATACCAATTCCCATAATGATTCACTTGTTCCGCAGAAATAAGAGGCAATGCCAAATAAAATCATGGAACCTAAATAGTAATTTTTTCTTCCAAAGTATTCACCCAGGAAGCCGGTCATTGGAATAATTATTACGTTAGCAATGGCATAACTTGTAATCACCCAAGCGATATCCTCAATGGTTGCACCCAGTGCCCCAGAAATTTGATTCAATGCAACATTGACAATCGTAGTGTCCAACAACTCCATGACAGCGGCTGTAATGGTTGTTATTACGATAATAAATTTTGCAAATCCTTGTGGACGAGCCATTTGTATTATTTTATGGATGCTGAAACTTCAAGAGATAATCCTGCTTTCAATAAATGTTTGACTTTATCGTAATTCTGAATTTCTATTTTGACAGGAACTCTTTGAGAAACTTTGACAAAGTTCCCAGAAGAATTATCAGGAGGAAGTAAAGAGGTCTTAGCACCTGTTGATTCAGAAATGGATACTATTTTTCCTTCTAATTTTTCTTTTGGATAGGCATCTATTTTAAGTTCAACAAATCCGCCTATTTTTAAATTACCAACTTGAGTTTCTTTAAAATTAGCAACTACCCAATATTTTGAATCATCTACTAAAGTCATCAAAGGTTGTGAAACCTGTATGAATTGTCCAGGTTCAACGGCTTTTTTGCCTATTTTTCCATTCTGTGGAGCGACAATATTGGCATAACTTAATTTCAATTTTTGTTGTGCAATTTTTACCTTTTTAATCTGAATCAAAGCTTCTGCTCGATGTAATCCAGCCAAAAGAATAGCTTGTTTAGATTGACTGCTGTTTAATTCAGCAATAGCACCTTGTAATTTTATTTCAGCCAATTCAGCTATGTCCTTATTCTCTAAATATTGCTGATGAGTAATTGCTTTTTCTTTTTCTAGTTCTGAATAATGAATTAGATCGCGTTGTGTTTTTTCTTTTTGCTGCTTTGCGATATTTACCTGTGATTTTTGGGCTTGAATGCCTTTTTCAAAACTGGAAAGGTTCGCTTTTGCATTTTCAACTTCTGTTTTCGCTTGTTCTAAATCAGCTTCTAATTCTTCTAAAGCTAATTTTCCTTCTTCAACATCTATTTCAACAAGTACTTGGCCTTTTTTTACTACATCGTAGTCGTTCACATTAACACTTTTTACATACCCTGAAATTCTAGGTAAAACAGGCACAAAGTATGCTTCAATTTGAGCATTATCCGTATCCTCGTGAGTGCTTACATATTGATATTTTTTAAATCCATAAATGATACCAATAATAAGTATCAATCCTAAAATGATTTTGGGTAAGTGTTTTTTCTGCTTCGACATAGATTCAATTTTTGTTGTGCAAAGTAACAAAGCTTTTTAAATATTGTCAAGTAAGTTGACTAAAATTATTATTTTTTGTTTAATTTTGCACAAAACTTAGATTTTTTTGAAAAGCACTGATCCCAAATATATTCTTGCGCGACTTTTAGTTCGATCATATCGTTTCATCAAACACCTAAATTCAGAATTTTTGAAATCGAAAGGTTATGAAAATATCAAAATAGGCCATGTTATGGTGATGATGAACTTAAAAGAAGAACCTGTCTCCGTTTCTGAAGTTGTGAAATGTATTGAAATGTCTAAACAAGCTGTTAGTGTACTTATCAAAGAATTGGTCGCCAAAAATTTTATCATTACCAGCAAGCATCCGTCTGATTCAAGAGCTATTTTAGTGTCTAAAACCGAGGAGGGAATTAAGTTTTTGGAGGTTTTAAATCAATCAAGACTAAATTTAGATCAAGAAGTAAGTACAATTTTAGGGGAGGAACGACTAGATAATTTAAAACATTTGCTCGTGGATTTAGTGGATACTCTCGAGCAAAGATGGGGTAAGCTCAACGATACCATTGGTAGTAACAAATTGTAATTAGAAAAATCGTTCGTGAAAATTGACTAAAAATAATTCATGCGTAGCACGAGTTATGGCAGTATATAACCATCTGAGATATTCTTGGTCAATTTGTTCTTCTTTTAAATATCCTTGATCTACAAAAACAGCTTTCCATTGCCCACCTTGCGATTTATGACAAGTTAAAGCATAAGCAAATTTAACTTGCAAAGCATTCAAATAGGGGTCTTTTTTAATGGCCTCCATTCGATCTTTTTTCTTAGGGATATGTTGATAGTCCTCACAAACTGAATCGTATAGTTTTTTATTGGATTCCTTATTCAAAGCAGATTCTCCTGAATGTAAAGTCTCAAGCAATATTTTAGCTTCAATTGGAGGATGATCCTCGTAGTCGCAAAGACGCAATGTAACTTGCATAAATCGGTGTCCATGGATTTCTTCCTCTTTTTTGATTTTCATCACCTCCACAAAGTCTCCATTTGCTAAAAATCCAGCTGGAGAATCTTCCTCTAGCCAATGATAATTATTTCGGACAATCATTAATAAATCTCCCGACGAAATTTCATCTTCTTGGTATAGAATATTTCTACGTACAAATTCATTGAAAATTACGGCACTTTTATTTGATCTCGTTAATAGTATAGTATCTTCTTTTCCAAATTTTCTATACGCATATTGCATTCCATCCTCCACTTTTTCTCCCGTCATTTTGAAAAAGTCTTTGAAAGATTTGGTATTGAATTTGATTTCTGTCGAATGTGCGAGGAGTAAATTTCTAATTAAAGTGGCATTATATAAAATTCCTGAATTAAGATCTTGACGCATGACATCCGTTAATTCATGGTCTTTCACTTCGATATGAAATTCGGAACTGATATAATCTTTAGAAAGGGCTGGCGACAATGTTTTACCCACAGGTGGTAATTGAGCTGTATCACCCACAAAAATAATTTTATTTCCCGTATGACCATTTTCAGGGTTTGTGAATACATATTCAATCAAATCTGTCAGCAAACTATTTTGTCCAAAATCGGCTTCATCTGTAATCATTGATGCTTCATCCACAATAAAAATGGTGTTTGTTGCATAATTATTCATTCGCTGAAAGGCCAAACTTCCCGTATGGGGATTATTTACTTGCCGATAAATTTTTTTGTGAATCGTAAATGCTTTCTTTTTGGCATAATTCGCCATCACTTTGGCAGCTCTACCAGTGGGAGCTAACAATTGTGTCTTATATCCAAAGCTAGGAAGTATTTTTATCAAGGTCGAAATGACGGTTGTTTTACCAGTTCCTGCATATCCTTTGATGATAAAAGTCAAAGGATCAAATTCATTTGTGTTAATGATAAAATCATTTAACTTTTTGAATAACTCCACCTGCGAAGGAGTGGGTTCAAAAGGGAATTTTTGATGCAATAAAAAGGAGGGACTCTTGCTTGGATTCATTTTTGTAAGACTCAAATTTACAAAAATGCCTCTGAAACTAATAGCGATTTTTCTTTACTTAAAGGTCTAAATACGTTAATCAAGCAAATATGCGAATAGGATGCTATATCTTCTACGAAAATATCAATTTCTTGGATTTTATTTTCATCAATCAAGCGTCTTCGTGTAGTTCCATTTAACATCGGATGTTTGGGAGTGTACCAAATGGATTCCTTTAAAAATGCCAAATTGGCTATGGTACAATCTTTGATCAAGCCATTTTGGGTAAAGACAAGCTCATCAACTTCCTTATTTTGGTTCAAAACTTCTGTAAAATAACTTCGATCTTCCCATTTATAGGTATAGTCATATTCGCCTAATTCGATCGTTTTTAAACGTTGTATGTTTTTTTCGTGATAAGGAATAATTTCCGATTTTATCCAATGAGATTCATAAACAATTCTTGCTCTAAATTTGCCAATTGCAGGTAAAATCATACTTTTAAGGTATTCATCAATTTGCAAAATAGGTTCATTCGTATAAAAATCCTGAAATACCTCATTAATCCTCATTTGGTGATAATCCAAATGTTGCGCTTGGCCATTTTCAATAAAGACTGTTTCTAGAAATGAAAACATATTAAAAAGGTAAATAAACTTTTTGAATTAATTCTTTGTATTCTTTTTCAGCCTCCGAAAATACAGTTATACCACCGCCACTTTTAAAGATTAATTGCTCTCCTTTTTTTTCGATAAATCGGATTAGTACTCCTGAATCAAATTTTTTCCCATCAAAATACCCTAAAATGCCTGTGTAAAAACCACGGTCATAATTCTCTACTTCTTCAATGATTTTTAAAGTTTGATCTTTAGGTGCACCGCTGATGGAACCAGCTGGCAATAATTGCTTCAAAATACTTCCAATTTTCCCTTTCAATTCTGGTAAAACTTCACCTTGAATAGCAGAAGACATTTGATGCAAATTCCCTTCGTGGGTTTTTATCGAATCAATGTATTTGTATTTTTCAACTTTAACGGGAAAGGCAACTTTGCTTAAATCATTTCGAATCAAATCTACGATTGTGGCATGTTCTGCTTGTTCTTTCTCATCTGCTATGAGTTCTTCTTTAGATGTATCTGTCACTGTTTTAGTTCCTTTCATAGGAAATGAACTAATTTGATGATTTTCGTCTATTTTGATGAAACATTCAGGAGAAAAAACGACTAAAGTTTCAGGAATATGCAGTTTGTAATTGGCGTCCGCATGTTCAAATATTTGTTCTAAGGTCAAATTGCAAGAAATAGGAGTTTCTGCAGTTAAATTGACCAAAAATGAATTGCCTCTTTTTAGTTCCTTTTGAACCTGTAAAAATTTGTTTTGGTAACTTTCAAAATCAATGGGATGTTTATCAAAGGAATAATTTGCGGATTTCTTTTTTGGTAGTGAATGATCAAATGCAAATTTAATTCCCAAATGTTCAGCATCAACTAAATTTCCTGCCCACGCATTTTCACCTTTAAAATCAATCAAGCAAACAAATGCTTGACCTGAAATTCCCCATTCATCCAATTGCGGATATAGCTGTTCAAAGCTAATGAAAGGAATTTCAGGCTTCATTTATAAATAGTTTTTAGCCAACTCTAATACTTTGGGTATACCTGCTGGATTTTGACCACCTGCGGTTGCCAAAAATGCTTGTCCACCTCCGCCACCTTGTACTTCTTTCGCTAAATCACGAATGATTTGTCCAGCATTTAATCCTTTATTGTCAACCAAAGATTTCGAAATTGCCAAAGCCAAACTTGCTTTTCCTTCGATTTCCGAAGTTAATAAACAGAAAATATCTTCTTGAGAGGATTGTATTTCAAATGCCAAATTTTTCAAAGCATCCGCCGTTGGAACTGTAACATTTTCAATTAAAAAGTTGACTCCATTTTGAGAACCGATTTTAGTTAATAAATCCGTTTTTAATAAG
>JBJTNH010000119.1:0-18980 GCA_046073945.1 Aquirufa sp.
TTGAGGTATCGGTTATTATTTAATTTCTCTGATTTTGATGTTCTTGAAAAATACGGAATCACCATGCTCTTGTAATAAGATTGGACCTTTGGCTTTCATACCAAAACCTGGCCATTTATTGTATTTACTGTGAGCTACTAATACTTTGTAAATATTGCTTCCACGAACGTATTCAATCACTTTATAGCCATTTAGCCAGTGCTGAACCACATTATTAGGATACACGATCACACGTCCGCGATTCCAATCACCAATTTTTTTAATAGCACGCTTGTCTTTATCAGATGGTATCAAGTCATATAAACTTGACAATGTTCTGTTTCCTTCAGTGCCTAATTTAGCATCTGGATGTTTTTCATCATCCAATACTTGGTATTCCAAACCGATGGCAGATTTTCCAGAATTGTACGTTTCATTTACGAAATATTTAACTCCAGAATTCGCTCCTTCGGTTAATTTAAAATCAAATACTAGCTCAAAAGCTTTGAAAGTATCGTTAGACAAGATATCTCCTCCATTAGTAGATTCTTGCCCTCCTGAACTGTTAACATGCAATTGACCCTCTTCAACAGTCCAAACTGGAGGAGGCGCTGTTGTTTTAAAAGCTGATCTCCATCCTGTTAAATCTTTTCCGTTGAATAAAAGTTTGTATCCTTCTTGTTTTTCTCCATCTGAAAGTGAATTCATTGTGTAATTTTCAATCGGAGGAGTTGATGCATCCACTGGTCTTGCTTGAATATCTTTTCCAGTTTGAATACGAATGTTTTTCCACATTACTTGCTTACCTACTTGGTCATTGCTGCCAATGGCATGAACTTGGAAAGCGATGAATCCTTTAGCAGTCATGTCGTCTACTAAATATGCCACAGGTACATCATTGATCCATGTGCGAATCACATTGCCAATTGCTTCAATACGGTATTTATTCCATTCTCCACGTTTAAATGCTTTTTTTGCACTTGGATTCATTTCATTTTGGTATAACCAACCTCTACGAGATTCGTCATAAATACCACCAGACCAACCTCTGTCTGAAGGGTCAATTTCTACCTGATATCCATGTACTCGGCCATTTTGATATTCTGGAGTTGATAAACTTCTGATTTGGATACCAGAGTTCATGGAATTGTCTAATTTTAATTCACATTCTAAAACGAAATCGCCATATTCTTTTTCTGTTGCCATAAAAGAATTAGGGGTATTGGCAACAGTCGTACCAATCATTACTCCATCTTTAATTTCATATTTTGCTTGTCCATTTAATTGTTTGAAACCATTAAATGTTTTTCCGTCAAAAAGATTTGTCCAATTTTGCTTTTGTGAAAAAGCTGGTGTGAAAACCAAAAAGCTTAATAAGCCTAGTAAGTATTTTTTCATGTTTATTTAGGAATTTTTAAATATAATATAAAAGTAGGATGTTTTGTATTTATACTCAATAAAATTTTGAATATTGATGTATGATGTAAGATGTATGATGTATGATGTATGATGTAAGATGTATGTATATGGATGTCCATTTTTTTCTTCATAGTAGACTCGAAAATTTTACTTCTTACATCATACATCTTACATCATACATCTAATAAGTAGATTTCCCTAATTTTATCCTTTAAATTCTGTAAAACTTATTTTTTATGTTGAATCAAAATAGAAGAGATTTTTTAAATCAGTCGCTTTTAGCCTTAGGTGCTATCGGAACCTCCACACTTGTTCCTCTTTCTTCTTTTGGAAGAAATAAAATAATTAGTGCCAATGATAAAATTCATGTGGGCTTGATTGGTTGTAAAGGTCAAGGTTGGTCAGATTTGATGGCTTTTTTGAAGAATCCAGAGGTGAGTGTAGTGGCTTTATGCGATGTGGATGCCAATATTTTGAATCAAAGAAAAGCAGATTTAGATAAAATAGGAGGCCATAATCCTACTTTATACAATGATTATAGACGGTTGTTGGAAAATAAGAATTTGGATTTTGTCATCATCGCAACTCCAGATCATTGGCATTGTTTACAGTTAACCGATACCTTATCTGCTGGTTTTCATGCATATTGTGAAAAACCAATTGCCAATTCCATTGCAGAGGCGCAAGTGATGTTAAAAGCGGCTGAGCGTTCTAAAAAAATCATTCAGATTAATCAATGGCAGCGTTCTCAACAACATTTTAAGGATGCAGTTGCTTTTGTGCAATCAGGGAAATTAGGAAATTTATTAACGACCAAAACATGGATGTACCGAGGGAATAGTTCTCCTTTGGTCAAAGTTCCCAATACCCCCGTGCCCGCTGGAGTAGATTATGCAAAGTGGCTGGGTCCTGCCACCAAAAGAGAGTTCAATGCTAATCGATTTCATTATGAATTTAGATGGTTTTGGGATTATGCTGGTGGATTAATGACCGATTGGGGTGTACATTTAATTGATATTGTTTTGTGGGCTACGGGAGTTGAAATGCCCAAATCCGTAATGGCTACTGGAGCTAAAATTGCATTTCCTGATGATGCCAGGGAAACACCTGATTATTTAAATGCTGTGTATGATTACGGGAAGTTTACCATGTCGTGGGAGAATATTTTAGGAATTACAGGTGGTTTATATGGGAAACAACATGGGATTGCTTTTGTTGGAAGCAATGGAACCTTGGTGGTGAATCGAAATGGCTGGGAGGTTATTCCAGAAAAGGATGGTAATAATTTTAGAATGGAAGCGGTTGCCTTACAGCCTAAAGTAGATAATGGATTGAACTTACATGCGGTGAATTTTTTAGATGCATTGAAAGCAAATGATGCTTCTAAATTAAATTGTCCGATTCAAGCAGGTGCTCGAGTGGCCATTAATTCGCACATGGGAAATATGGCTTATCGTGTGGGAGAAAAGATTCATTGGGATGCAAAATTAAATCAATTTAATTCCAATAAAGCGAATCAATTAATCAAACCAACGTATCATAATGGGTATCAATTTCCAAGAGTATAAGGTTAAGATAGTATAGCCTATTTTCCTTGGCTTTTCTTCTTTATTCCATTACTTTTGTAGACTAAAATTGCCTTTATGAAAAAACAAACACAAGCGATTCGCATTCAAGCTGAAAGATCACAAAATAGAGAACACTCTGTTCCCTTGTATCTAACTTCAAGTTTTACTTTTGAAGATGCAGAACAAGGGAGAGCCATATTTGCAGAAGAAATTTCTGGAAATATTTATTCTCGTTACATGAATCCCAATGTAGATGAGTTCGTTTCTAAAATGTGTATGTTGGAAAATGCCGAAGATGGGATAGCCTTTTCCACAGGAATGGCGGCTATTTTTGCTTCAATGGCTGGTTTGCTTCAAAGCGGAGATCACGTGGTGGCTTCCAATGCTTTGTTCGGTTCAGCTATTCAAATTTTAACAAAGATTACTAAAAAATGGGGCATCGATTGCACCTTTGTGAATGGCCACAATATCTCTGAATGGGAAGCGGCTATTCAACCCAATACTAAATTTTTCTTTTGTGAAAGTCCTTCTAATCCTGGATTAGATTTAATTGATTTAGCTGCTTTGGCTAAAGTCAAAGAAGGAAAAAATATCGTATTAGCAGTTGATAACTGTTTTGCAACTCCCATATTACAAACACCTTTAGATTTAGGGGCTGATTTGGTCATTCATTCAGCTACTAAATACATCGATGGACAAGGACGTGTGTTAGGTGGTGTTATTTGTGGAAAAAAAGAATTTATTCAAGAAATTCGTTTTTTTGCGCGTCATACAGGCCCTTCATTATCTCCATTTAATGCATGGGTGATGTCCAAAAGTTTGGAATTATTGGATTTGCGCATGCAGAAACATTCGGAAAATGCCATGGCTTTAGCAGAGGCTCTTGTAGGGCATTCAGCCATCCATGCAGTTAAATATCCTTTTTTACCTTCTCATCCCCAATTTGAGTTGGCCAAAAAACAAATGAAGTACGGTGGTGGAATTTTGACCTTGGATATTAAAGGTGGATTCGAAAAAGTTCAAAAATTAAGTCAATTATTGAAAGTGGTTTCTATTTCTCCCAATTTAGGTGATACAAGAACCATCATGACACATCCAGCTTCTACCACACATTCTAAATTGAGTCAAGAAGATCGTGCTGTGGTTGGAATAACAGATGGATTAGTCCGTGTAGCGGTGGGATTAGAAGCCATTGAAGATTTGAAAAATGATTTCATTCAAGCCCTAAACCAATTGTAATTCATGTGGATAGCCCTGCTGGTTTGTCTTGGATTATTATCAGTCAACGTGATCATTGGTGTTTATGTGGAGAGGAAACTTTCCGCGTTTATGCAAGATCGCCTTGGACCTATGGAAGTAGGTAAATGGGGGCTTTTACAAGTTTTTGCAGATTTATTGAAATTATTTCAAAAAGAAGATATTGTGCCCTATTTGGCACAAAGAAAACTTTTTTTAATAGCGCCTTGGATTATTTTTATTTCCATTTTCGGAGGTTTTTCAGTTATTCCTTTGAGTTCAGGGAATTGGTTACAAGGTTCTCAAACAGAGATGGGAATTATGCTGTTAATGGGTATTGTTTCTCTGGACAGTTTGGGGATTATTTTAGCGGGTTGGACTTCCAATAATAAATATTCTTTACTAGGTGCAATTCGTTCTGCTGCCCAATTGGTGTCGTATGAAATTCCCCTTGGACTCTCTATTTTGTGTGTGGTGATTGTCAGTTCGAGTTTGAATTTGCAAACGATAGTGACTCAACAAGGGATTTTTTCAGGAGATGTAAATTATCTTTTTGGACTGAAATTTTTAAACATTGATTTGTCTCAAATAGGGGGTTTTTTAACTTGGAACATTATTCGTTATCCCTTTTTCTTTGTTGTATTTATCATTTTTTTTATAGCTAGTTTGGCAGAAGCCAATCGAGCACCTTTTGATATTCCAGAGGCTGAATCTGAATTGGTAGGAGGATTTCACACGGAATATTCAGGAATGCGTTGGGCTTTATTGTTTTTGTCAGAATATGGTATGATGCTCTTGGTTAGTATTTTGGGTGTCATTTTGTTCTTCGGAGGCTGGTATTCTCCACTTCCCAATATTTCTGTCATCAAATTAGCCGATTGGACAAATGGAGAACCTGGTACTTTATTAGGTTCTATCCTTGGATTTTTTTGGTTAATGCTCAAATCCTATCTGTTGATTTCTTTACAAATGTGGGTCAGATGGACATTACCTCGATTAAGAGTTGACCAATTGATGTATCTATGTTGGAAGGTATTAACGCCTTTGGCTTTGATTTTCGTCGCAATTTCAGCCATTTGGTCGCTACTTAGTCTTTAAATCCAATTAATACTTGTAATTTGAATTTTTCTAAACCAATTTTTAATGATTAAACTCTACCACAGAGTCTTTTATGTGTTTTTTCTGTTCATCTTAACGCATTTAAGCTTTTCTCAAACTTTTACACTTCCTTCACTATCAGGAAAAGTAATTGACGCTCAATCTGGAGAACCTTTGATAGGTGCCGATATTTCATTAGACTTTAAGAAAACAGGTAGATTAACCGATTCCCTTGGTAAATATGAATTGTTTTTACCAGCAGGTGAATATGTGCTCAAAGTTAGCTATGTCGGCTATAACCCTTTCCGTACAAAGGTTATAATCAGAAAAGCGGATGTCAAATTGGATGTGGAATTAAATAATGTCACCAAGCAATTGGAAGAAGTTATTGTTTCAAGCGCCGCTACCAAAAGAGATATTCAAACTCCTTCTTTGGGTGTGACGGTTTTAAGTTTAAAAGGAATCAAAAAACTTCCAACTATGATGGGGGAAGTTGATGTAATTCGAAGTTTACAGTCTTTGCCGGGTGTTTCTTCCGTCGGAGAGGGTTCTAACGGATTGAATATACGTGGTTCCAATGTGGATCAAAATCTGATTTATATTGATGATACTCCGATTTTTAATCCAACCCACATGTTTGGATTATTTTCAGTTTTCGCTTCGGATGCCATTCGTGATTTAGAATTATACAAAGGTGGCGTTCCTTCTCGTTTTGGGGGAAGAACAGCGGCTGTATTGGATATTAAAATGATTGAGCCCAATACAGAGAAATTTAAAATGCAAGGAGGAATTGGTGTTGTTTCGAATCGAGTGATGGCCGAAATTCCTATTCTAAAAGATAAATTGTCTGTTTTGGTCGCTGGTAGAGTTTCTATTAATGATTACCTGTTCAAAGCTTTTGCACCTGATTATTTGAAAAATATTCGTGCAAATTTTATGGACGTAGCGACTAAGGTTTATTACCGCCCAAATGCTAAAAATACGGTTTCTTTTTCCAATTATTTGAGTCAAGATTTTTACCGTGTTGATTCCTTGTTTAGCATTGAAAATGTGGTCGCTAAAAGGACATCCTTTGACTATGGACATCAAAATTATGCAGTACATTGGAATCATTATTTTTCTCCCAAGTTAAATATGATGCTTAGCGCCACAATGAGTTTATACAAAACAAAAACGTATGCGCCTGATACTGTTAATACAATTGATTTAAATAGTTCGATTGATTATAAAAATCTACATGCAAGTTTTGATTATCAGCCTTCAGAAGCGCATAAGATGAACTTTGGGGCATCTTTTTTACAATATTACATCAAGCCTGGGACTTTGAATGATGGTGTAATTTCAAGGGTTGCAACTGTAAAGTTGCCTGATGAAAAATCAAGAGAAGCGGCCATTTATGTAGATGATGAGTGGAAAGTAAGCAATAAATTGACTATTCAAGCTGGCTTGCGTTATGCACAATATTGGAGGATTGGTGGAGGTGTAGTGAATGAATACATGGCTGGACAAATGCCATCTGCCAATTCAATCATCAATAAAAAAACCTATGCAGATGGAGATGTTATGGCAAGTTATGGAGGTTTAGAACCTCGACTTACGATGAAATATTCCATTGGAGAAAATCAAACTTTAAAGTTTGGTTATAATCGAATGCAACAGTTTTTCCAATTATTATCTAATAATACCACTCCTTTGCCTACTTCAAGATGGAAAACGGCTGATTCTTTCATCAAGCCACAGCAAAGTGATTTATTGTCTTTGGGTTATTTCAAAACCATCAATGAAAATGTGTATGAAATCTCTTTAGAAACTTATTATAGAGATACGAGAAATACCTTAGATTTTGTTTCTGGAGCTAATTTACAATTGAATCCCAATATTGAGACTCAATTAATTACTGGAAAAAGTAAGGCTTATGGAGTTGAATTAATGTTGCAAAAGAAGAAGGGTGAAATGTCTGGTTGGATTTCTTATACCTACGCTCGTGCATTTAATCAAATGGTGGGAGATTTTCCAGAAGTACAAGCCATCAATTCAGGAAATTGGTTTCCAACCAATTATGATAAACCACATTCGGTTAATATGATGCTAAATATTCAACCAACCACACACCACAGTTTCTCATTCACTTTTGCCTATAATACAGGTCGTCCATTTTCTTCTCCTTCCGGAAGTTATGAAATTGCGGATAAAAAATATCCTGTTTATACAGAAAGAAACAATGATCGAATTAGAGACTATCACCGTTTGGATTTTTCATGGACAATCACCAATCCAAGTATGAAAAAACAACGTTGGGAGGGAAGCTGGGTTTTTACGGTGTATAATTTATACGGTCGCCAAAATCCATATTCCGTATTCTTTAAATCAACAAGACAAGGATTACGTCCTTATGAGTTAAGCGTATTTGCTTCTCCATTTATTTCCTTGACCTATAATTTTAAATTTTTATAGAAATGCCTCAAAAAATAATTACCTATATATTGATAAGTTGTTTTGTTGGCTTTTTGACTTGGGCTTGCGTAAATCCAGTTGAAAATTTCACGCAAATAGATTCTACTTCTTTTATTACCATCGAAGCGGATATTGCTGATGATGCTAAATTGTGTAAGATTAAAATAACCAATTCAGCTAATAAAATTAGTTCGGTTTTGTCTTTGCCAGTCACCAAAGCAACGGTTTACATTTTGGATCAAAACAATGTCAAAACAACTTTTGTAGAAGGAGCAACGGCAGGAATTTATCTTCCTCCAACAGGATTTGCAGGTAAGGTTGGATCTACCTATCAATTGTATATCAAAACGTTGAATGGAAAAGAATATTTGAGTTCTCCTGAAAAAATGAATGCTGTACCTGAGATTGAAAATGTCATTTCAAGATTTGAGACATTTGACCAATATTCCAAAGTAGATTACAGAAGAGCTGGATTTACCGTTTATTTGGATTTTAAAGACAATACAACGGAAGGGGATTATTATATGTGGAATTGGACACATTATGAACCATTGACTATTTGTGCGACTTGTGAAGGTGGAGGAACGTATAACTTTAAAACCAATGATTGTTTGGTTCCTAGAGTTCCAACGGAACAAATTTGGAATTATCGCTGTAATGGGAATTGTTGGGATATTACTAGAAATACTGATCTAAATGTTTTTTCTGACGCTCTGACCAATGGACAAAGAGTGGTAGGCCGACAAGTGGCGCGAGTACCTTTTAATGGGTATACGCCCTATTATTTTCGCCTAGAACAAAGGGCTATTACTAAAAATGCCCACATATTTTATCAATCATTGATTTCTGCTGTACAATCAAGTGGCTCCTTGTTTGATGTACCTGCAGAAACTAGATTTAGTATTAATTTAAAATCGGTGTCTAATCCATCAGAGCGTATTTTAGGTTTATTAAATGTCTTTTCTGTCAAAAAGAAGATATTTTACATTGATCGAAAAACAAATATTCCGGAAAGTGAATCTGCAATTATTTCACCCATCATGGGCGATATTTTTGTTTGTCCACCAGCAAGTACTACCTGCCAGGATTTAGTTCCTTGTCTTGAATCAAATACCCGCACAAAGATTACCCCAGAAGAGTGGAAATATTAAGTTTTTACCCCATATTTGCGCTTTGATTCAAGAAATATGATCGGTGTTTTAATAGTTAATTTAGGTACTCCTGATGCCCCAGATACTTCATCTGTGAGAAGGTATTTACGTGAGTTTTTGATGGATGGGCGTGTTATTGATATTCCTTATCCATTTCGTTTTCTTTTGGTTAATGGAATAATTGCTCCTTTTCGGGCTCCTAAATCGGCAAAAATTTATCAAGAATTATGGGAAGAACGTGGTTCTCCCTTGAAATTTTATGGGGAAGATGTGGTAAAAGATCTTCAAACCCAATTAGGGGATGAATATTATGTGAAGTTGGCGATGCGTTATCAAAACCCTGATTTGGAGAGTACTTTGAAGGATATGCAACAACAAAACTTAAAGAAGTTGATTGTTATTCCTTTATTTCCTCAATATGCTTCTGCAACAACAGGTTCTGTCTATGAACGTGTTATGGAACTCATTTCTTCTTGGCAAACACTACCTGCATTTTCAATGGTCAATTATTTTTATGATCATCCTGATTTTGCGAAGTTTTTTGCTCAAAGAGCCATTAAATATCAAGAAAAGACAACCTTTGATTATTATTTATTTTCCTATCACGGTGTTCCTGAAAGGCATATCCGAAAAGGAGATGTAACCAAGAATACCTGCCAATTAGGTTCTTGTTGTGATCAAATCACCGAAAAAAATCACGCTTGCTATAGGGCTCAATGTTTTGCTACAACCCGTTTGATAGCCAAAGAAATGGGTTTGAAAGAGGGGACTTTTGGCACTGCTTTTCAAAGTCGTTTAGGAAGAGATCCATGGTTACAACCATACACGGATGAAACGATTAAAAAATTGGTCAAAGAAGGTAAAAAGAATGTCTTAGCTTTTTCTCCTGCTTTTGTTTCAGATTGTTTGGAAACGACCATTGAAGTGGGCGAAGAATATAAAGAATTGTTTGAAGAGGAGGGTGGAGAGCATTGGCAATTGGTAGAAAGCTTAAATAATTCTCCTGAATGGGTGAATTTGTTGGCTGACCTTGTAAAATCAAATTAAGCATGTACTATTTAGCATTAAGTATTTTATTTTCTGTTTTATTATTGGTGAATTTTAGAATGCATCAAAAATGGAAAGTAGATACAACAGTCGCTATTTTGTTCAATTATCCCGTTTGTTTTCTAACAGGTTGGCTTCATCAGTTAAATGCGCTGCCATTTAATTGGCCTAGTTTGGGATTGTCTTTTGGAATCTTAGGATTAGGCGTTGGATTTGTGGTTACTTTTTTATTTTCGGGGATTTCTACTCAAAAAAATGGAATGGCAGTAACTTCCTTGGCCAATAACTTGTCATTGGTTGTTCCTGTTTTATTCAGTATTTTATTGATGGGTCAATGGGCTACTTTTACCATGCAAATGTTTTTGGGATTGCTGTTGGCTTTTGGTGCCATTATTCTGTTTAACCCAAGTATAAGTAAAACCGAAAATAAGGGGTCTTATTTGGCATTGATCGCCGTTTTTGTGGGTTATGGCTTAACCAATACAACTTTTAGTTATTTAAACGGAGCGGTTGCACAAATGGTAGGTGGAACAATCCCTTTTATGCTTATGGCATTGGTTGGGTCTATGATTGCATCTGTGATTGTTTTGAATGTTCAGTTTGCCAGAGGAAAAATAGAAATCAACAAGCAATCCATTTTAGCTTCAATTCCGCTAGGCCTACCCAATTTCTTTTCTTTTTACTTTTTGTTGAAGGCTTTGGATTACTATAAAAACGATGCTGCAATTGTATTGCCGGTTTATAATATCGGCGTAATTGCTTGTACTACTTTAGTTGCGGGATTGTTCTTTAAAGAAAAATTTAATAAAAAACAGTATTTAGGGTTATTATTAGGAGTTTTTGCTATTCTTTTGTTGCTTTATTGATGACAAAATAATATTATTTTGAGCTAGTTTTTCTCTTAACTGTTTCTAATTGATTCACACTCATCATTTGCTGCATGGTTCTTTGCATGTTGTCTGCTGAACCATCTAAGAAAATAACATTTCCGTTCGACTGCTCACCAAATTGCTTGATGGCTTCAGTCCACATGGAGAACAAAATAACGGAGGTATCTAAATTGGCTTGTTGCATTTCACGAGCTGCGTCTGACATACCTTTAGCAACTTCTTGTCTAAATAATGCAACCCCTTGTCCACGCAATTGAGCGGCTTCTTTCTCTGCATTGGCAGAAATTTTAATCGCATTTCCTTCTGCTTCAGCAGCTTTTGTTTTGGTAATCAATAAGGCCTGTCCTTCATTTTCTGCTGCCGCTTTTAGGTTATTAGAAGCTACGACTTGGCTCATTGATTTTAAAATGACCTCGTCAAATGTGATATCATTCAATTGTAAATCTTGTAAATGATAACCCCATTCTTCCATGACTTGGTCAATTTGGTCTTTTACATATTCAACAATTTCTTTTCTTAAACTTAAAATTTCACTTTGTTTTTTGGTTGCTACAAAAGAACGAATCGATCCTTCAACAGTTCTTACGATTGTTTGCATCAAACTTTTTTCATCTATGAACTTATAGGCTACATTGATGATGGTTTGTTCCTCTTGATTAATCACAGAGTAAAGGAGCATAGATTTAAAATAGACATTCGCTTGATCCATTGTAATCGCTTGAAATTCTAATTCGATGGATCTGTTTTGTATCGAAATTGTTTTAAAGACATTTTCCAAAATGGGAATTTTGAAACTTAATCCTGGATGTAATATTCTTCGGTATTTACCAAACATGGCAATAACCGCGATGTTTCCTTGTTGGACAGTCACTAAGCCAGAAAGGATGATTCCTATGGCAATAACAGCTAAAATTGAAATGGTGATCATAAGAGTAAAAGGGTTTTAGGTATTTATTTGATTTTTATTTAAGATTTTTAAAGCACATTGGCCGTTTGTTCTTTGATTTTTTCTAATTCATCTTTCATGTTAACAACTAATCGTTGAATAATGGAATCGTTTGCTTTAGAACCAATGGTATTTATTTCACGTCCAATTTCCTGCGCCATGAAATTAAGTTTTTTTCCATTTCCTTCTTTCAAAACTTCCAAAAAATAATCAAGATGCGTTGATAATCTTACTTTTTCTTCAGAAATGTCAAATTTCTCAATATAGTAGACTACTTCTTGTTCGAATCTGTTTTGATCGAAATCTTCGTTCAAGCCTAAATCCAATAAGGATTTTTTCATTCTTTCACGAATACTAGGCATTCTAATTTTATCTTGTTCCAAAATTTCAGTCAATCCATTTTTGATAGAAGCGATGTATTCTTTGAATTTAATTTCAACCACATTTCCTTCTCTTAATCGGAATTCTTTACATTCATTGCAAGCCTCCACAATTGCCTCAAAAATCACTTGGAACATTGCTTCCACTTCCGGTTCCATATCCGCTGTACTCTCTGCTTGCATGGCATTGGGCATGCTTAAAGCTTGACGAAATAGCTCAGTTTCATTTGGGGTAATTCCTAACTGGATGGCAAGGCGTTTTAATTCTTGATAATAACTTTCAATTTTAGCTTCTTGAAGGATATTACTTGTTCCTTCAGCTTCTGCATTTTTTTGAATGGTTACATTTAATTCAATTTTACCTCTTTCTAATTGTTGCGTTAAATAATTTCGTATTTCAATTTCTTTGGACGAAATAGAACGAGGAATTCGACAATAAATATCTGTGAATTTGGAATTTAAACTTTTTAATTCAACTCGAATTTGAAAATCTGTGGTTTCTTTTAGGGATTTTCCAAATCCAGTCATTGAATAAATCATACTTGCTTGTTGTTTTGTTTAATTGTAATGCCTAAAGCTAATGTTAAAAATAATAGTAGTCCAATGGATGCAATAGCATCTACTTTATTCCCAATTTGGACTGTCTGAGGTTCAAATTTGAATTCAATTAGATGTTTACCCTTTGGAATAAATAATCCTCTTAATACATAATTTGTTGGATAATGATCAACCAATTTTCCATCAATATAGGATTTCCAATCTTTATTTCCTCGATAATAAATTTCTGAAAATACGGCAAATCCGTCCTTGTCAGATTCGCTATTGTATACCAAATTGTTTAATTGATATTTACTTAAACGAATTGTTCCATGGTTGGTAGAATCTATGGTTTTTTGTGAAACATCCTTCTTTTCAAGAATGGCAGTCTGAGCAGGTTGAATGGTTTCAATGCTTTTTAAAGCTTCATCGGCTGAATTAACTAGTTGTATGGATTTTACAAACCAGGCATTTCCCAATGCTGCTGAATTAGTTTGCACCGTATTTCTTCCAATAGAATCCGTTCCAATGACATATTTGGTATTCAGCATATTCAAAATATTCATTTGGGCTGGATTTTGGCTGAATTCCTTTTCAATCAATTCTTGATACCTTCTTAATTTTGCTGCGTGATAACCTCCAATAGAATGATGATAATAACTAGTCGTTGCATCGTTCATAAATGAAACTGCTGAATTCAATACGCGGTATTGACTTTTATCTGCTAAAATTTGGGAGTCAGCAGCGCTAGGTTGAATTTGTTCTTCAGCTGCACTTTTTGAAATAAATGCATCATTGGAGAAATATCTTTTGGATACCAAGGTCAAATCGAAAATACTAATACTTGCAATGATGAGTAATACAATTTGAGGTTTCAGGAAAGATTTGCTTGCCGCAACAAGTAAGCCAGCACCCAATAATATGATAAATAAACTTCTAAATGCGTCCGTTTTAAATAATCCAATTCTATCTTCTCTGATTGCATTCCATATTGCCTCATTCAAACTTGGATCTTGTATGATCGGAGCTCCATCTTGAAGGCCTTTGAAATTGAAAAATAATTCAGGAAGTAATCCGAAAATCAAACATAAACCAGCACTTAATCCCAAAGAAATGAAAAGTGGTTTTTTGATTTCAGTAAAACTGGGTTTTTCTTTGATAAAATTAAATATACCCCAAAAACCAAGGGCTACAAATCCGAATTGCACAAATGAAAGTACCATGGTAATGGCTCTAAACTTGTTAAACATCGGAAAGTAGTCAAAGAGAATACTATTAAAGCCAAAGTTTTTACCCCAAGCAAAGGTGATAAACATCAAAGTGGGTGCTAAAATCCACCATTTTTCTTTTGATTTTACATAAAATGCAGCAAACAAAAACAAGAAAATAACTAAAGCCCCTGCGTATGCTGGTCCTGCTGTATAACTTTGTTCTCCCCAATAGGTGGGTGCTTTTTCTACAAATCCTAAGGCTGATTCTCCAGGAATTCCTGCATCTGTCATTACTCGATATGTAGCAGATTTTTCTCCACCTAAATTTCCTTGGGAAGCTCCCCCCATAAAATTAGGAATCAATAAAGTACCTGTTTCAGCTATCCCATAAGACCAATCAAATGCATAGGTTTTATCCAATCCATCTCCTTTGGCTTTGTTCGCAATTAACTCTGAAGCACTTCTGGTTGTTTCTTTACTATATACATAGTTGTTTAACAATCGCATTGAGTGCGTTCCTAAGGCTAAAACTAAACCAAGTGCCAATAAAAGTCCATTCCCCAACCAATTTTTTAAGGTTTTTGTTTGATAAGCTTGAATCAGGGTGAATAATTTGAAGGCACCTATCAAAAAGAACAAATAATAAGTGATTTGTATGTGGTTAGCGTATAATTCCAAAGACATACCTAGCGCAAAAATCGCTGCACCGAGCCATTTTTTGTTTCCCCAACATAATCTTAAACCTGCTAAAACGATGGGAGCATAGGCCAGTGCTAAAACTTTGGAAGTATGTCCAGCTGGAATAATGACCATGTTGTAACTCGCAAAAGCATAACTTATGGCACCGGCAAATCCAATCAAGGGACTAACTCCCATTGCCCAAAGGAATAAATACATTCCAATGAGTTGCAAGAAAATTAAGTTGATGGGATTGGGTAAAATTTGGGTAATAAATGAACCTATATGGCTTGATATGCTATTTGGGTAAGAACCTGAAATCTGGTAGCTTGGCATTCCTCCAAACATGGAATTGGTCCACCAAGCATCCTGACCTGTTTCATTTTTAAATTGAACGTTTTCTTGTGCCGCCGCTTGAGCTTGCATGACATCGTGTTGCATCAACACTTTTCCTTGTAAAACGGGACTGCAGTAAATAAATGCAATCACCAAAAATCCTACCAACACCAAGGCATGTGGTGCCAATGAACGCCAATTTATTTTCATTTTATTAGTTGATTGAAACTAATTCCAATTCAAAAGTTAAATCTCTACCTGCTAAAGGGTGATTTGCATCTAAAGTAACGTGTGTTTCCGTCAAATCCGTAATTAAAACTTCAATCACTTGACCACCATCTTGGTGCATATTTAATGACATACCAACTTCAATTTCCATGTGAGGAGGAATTTGAGTTCTTTCAATGGTAACCGTGTTTTCTGGTGAATGTTCTCCATAGGCCTCAGCTGCTGGAATTACGATGGTTTTTTTATCTCCAATGCTCATTCCTGTTACACCATCATCAAAACCTTTGAGGACCATTCCTGAACCTAATTGAAATTCTAAAGGTGAACGACCTACGGATGAATCGAAAATAGAACCATCAGTATGTTTACCTGTATAGTGTACTGCTACTTTATCGCCTGTTTTTGCAATTGACATGTTTGAAATATATGATTGTTGAAAAATTAAACTAATTGAGGTGAAATAATCAATTGCTTGATAATTTCTAATCCATCGGTATTGGCTAAATCTGGATCAGCCGCTCTTTCTGGATGTGGCATCATGCCAAATACATTGCGTCCCTCATTACAAATTCCAGCAATGTTTAATAAACTACCATTTGGATTGGCAGCTTCGGTTACTTGGCCATTTTCATCGCAATAATAGAACAATATTTGGTCATTATCTTTTAGAGATGCCAAAGTTCTTTCGTCGGTAAAATACCTTCCTTCTGCGTGTGCAATAGGGATTTTGTACGCTTTTTGAAGATCTAATTCTTGAGTCAATAATGAATTATTGGTCGCAGCTTTTAAATAGATATTTTTTGAAATGAATTTTTGTGAGTTGTTTCTCAACAAAACTCCAGGGACCAAATGAGCCTCCACTAAAACTTGGAATCCATTGCAAATCCCCATTAAATAGCCACCATCTTTGGCATGTTTAATGACATTGTCCATGATAGGAGAGAAGCGTGCGATGGCTCCGGATCTCAAATAATCGCCATAAGAAAAACCTCCTGGAACAATGATGAAATCACAATTTTCTAAACTTGTTTGTTTGTGCCAAAGCTTTACCGCTTGATGACCTAAACTTTCAATCACCCCAACCGTATCATCATCACAATTTGACCCTGGGAATACTATTACACCAAATTTCATTCTGCTAATTTTTTAAAAATTTCAGCAAAAATACGGCTTTTTGTTTATTTATCCGCCGAATTTTAAAGCTTTTCTACACTTATTAAATAATGTTCTTTGTCTACGATAGGTTCTTGATTTAATTCAATTTCTTGCCAAATTGATTTGGGAGTAATTTTGGTTCCTGATTTTAGTGTAATAGGAAAGTTGATTTCGTCCTTTAAATTCGTCCAACGGAATTTCATTTTCCATTTACCCTCATTTGATTCACTACTATATTCCAATTTTGGAATTTCTGTTTGGAACAAATAATAATTCATGATTTCTTTGATTGATCCATGCAACTGGCTATTGAAATAATCAAGCACCTCTTTGGTATTGGTATTTTTGTGGTAAAATGTTTCGCAAAAGCCTTTCAATGTTTTGAACCAAAGGACATCATCATTTACTATATTTCGTAAAGTATGGAACATCCATGTTCCTTTAAAATACATATCTGAATCGGGACTTTGATAATTAACACCATAAGGTCCTACGATAGGGTAACGGTATCTAATGCTGCTTTTCTGCCCATTTAAATACCGTTGAGCGATATCTTTTCCCGATTTTTCTTCTAAATATACCGCTTCCGCATAAGTGCCAGTTGCTTCATGTATCCATAAATCGGCATGATCTGAGCATGAAATGGAATTTCCAAACCATTCATGTGCTGATTCATGAATGATGATGAAGTCGAACCCAAATGCATTGTTTTTATAATGATTTCCATAAGCAACGGCGCTTTGGTGTTCCATCCCCCAATAATCGGTTTCTACTAATGCATAACCATCTTTTGGGAATGGATAGGGGCCAAAATATTTTTCAAAAATCAATAGCATTTCTCTGCTTTGCTGAAAATGAGCTTTTGCCTTATCAATATTTGGTTTCAATACATAGTAATCGAGATTCAACTCTTGACCATTGTACTGAGTTAATTTTTCATGCCAATGAGCGTAATTGGCAATGTTTAATGATACATTGTAGGTATTAATCGGGTAGGAGACATGCCAATGACTAATTGCATTTTCTTTGTTTTCTGTTCGATTGACCAAATTTCCATTGGCAACGGCCATTAAATTTTTGGGAGCCTCTATTCGGATATCCATACTTGCAGGTTCATCGGATGGATGGTCTTTACATGGCCACCAAACGGAAGCACCTAAACCTTCGCAAGAAACTGTTACCCAATCATTGCCTTCTGGATCTTTGGTCCAAGAAAAACCTCCATCCCAAGGTGGTTTAACGGCTGGGCGAGGTTTTCCGAAATAGCTAATTTCAATTTTATGGTTTTCTCCTTTGTTTAAAAACTTGGGAAAATGAATAAAAATGGCATTCCCATCCCTTTGGTAGATAATATTTTGGTTATTAAAACGAATCGCTTTAATGGACAAATTTTCAAATAAATCTATTTGAATTTTACGGGTGTTTTCTTTCACAAGAAATGAAATGATATTCTTCCCAATGATTTCTTTTTTTGAAGGAATTACTTTGACGCTTAAATCATAATGTATGACATCGAAAGAGGTTCTTTCTTTACTTAATTGCCCTCTTAAACTATCTGCATGAGTAAATTTTTGTGCAACTGAAATTTGGAAAAAAGATAACAGAACTACGATTAGTAAATATTTCATTTGATAGAGTAATGGTAAGGGAATTCTTTCGTTTAAAAATTTAAATATAAAAAAAGCCTTGAGTAATCCCAAGGCTTTTTTTACTAAATCAATTAAAATACTAGTATCTGTAATGCTCAGGCTTGAATGGCCCATTTGCATTTACGCCAATATAATCAGCTTGTTCTTTTTCTAATGTTTCTAATTTAGCGCCGATATGTGCCAAATGTAAGAAAGCAACTTTCTCATCCAAATGCTTTGGTAAGATGTAAACTTTGTTTTCGTAGTTTGCTGAGTTAGCCCAAAGTTCTAATTGTGCCAAAGTTTGATTACAGAATGAATTTGACATCACAAAAGAAGGGTGACCCATCGCGCAACCTAAATTTACCAAACGACCTTCTGCTAAAACGATGATGTTTTTCCCATCAATCGTGTACATGTCGACTTGAGGTTTAATTTGATTCTTAGAAGAACCATAATTTCCATTTAACCAAGCCATGTCTATTTCATTGTCGAAGTGACCAATGTTACAAACAATCGCTTTGTCTTTCATTGCTTTGAAATGACGATCACGAATGATCTTAACATTACCTGTTGCAGTTACAAAAATGTTAGCTCTTGAAGCTGCTTCATCCATAGTTACTACTTCAAATCCATCCATTGCAGCTTGTAAAGCACAAATTGGGTCAATTTCAGTTACTAATACACGACAACCTGCTCCACGCAAAGATTCAGCAGAACCTTTTCCTACATCGCCATATCCAGCAACAACTGCCACTTTTCCAGCCAACATTAAGTCGGTAGCACGACGAATCGCATCTACTAATGACTCTTTACAGCCATATTTATTGTCAAATTTCGATTTCGTTACAGAGTCATTTACATTGATAGCAGGTAAATGCAAGGTTCCGTTTTTCATACGCTCGTATAAGAAACGGAACCTTGCATTTACCTGCTATCAATGTAAATGACTCTGTCACGAAATCGAAATTTGACAATAAATATGGCTGTAAAGAGTCATTAGTAGATGCGATTCGTCGTGCTACCGACTTAATGTTGG
>JBJTNH010000120.1:0-27636 GCA_046073945.1 Aquirufa sp.
AAAACATTAAGCTATTAAGAATCATTAAGATTTTTCTTTTGTATAAAATCATTCATCCCGTAGGGATGATAATTATTGTAGCCATGGATTTTAATCCGTGGAAGATAGAATTCAGAATTAAAAGAGAAAAGAGGTTAGAGGTATTAATTCTCGATTATTATTTCAATTTATAACTGAAAAATCCATAAATTTCACGAAAAATCTATAAACCGTGAAAAACATCCTCCAGGAAGCTATTGAAAAAGAAGCTTTATTAGCTACAAGGCGACATTTTTTGTCAACGTTGGGTACTGGATTAGGATCTTTGGCTATAGGTTCCACGCTTTGGAATTGTTCTTCCAAAGAAGCTCAACAAAACAATACGCTTAAACTACCCCCTCAATTCGGAAAAGCAAAATCTGTCATTTTTCTACACATGGCAGGAGCTCCTTCACAATTAGAATTATTCGATTATAAGCCTATTTTGGCCAAATTTGATGGTAAAGAATGCCCTAAGGAATTAATAGAAGGGAAAAAGTTTGCCTTCATACGAGGAATACCCAATTTATTAGGCCCAAAAGCTAATTTCGCACAATATGGAAATGCGGGACATTGGTTCTCTGACCATATACCGCATATTGCCACACAATCCGATAAAATTTCCTTCTTAAAAGGAATGTATACCGACCAGTTTAATCACGCTCCAGCGCAATTGCTGATGCATACTGGCTCAGCCCGCTTAGGAAGACCTTCCATGGGTTCTTGGATTAGTTACGGACTAGGTTCTGAAAATGAAAATTTACCCGCATATGTGGTGCTAGCCTCAGGTGGTAAAAATCCAGATGCCGGCAAATCAGCTTGGGGAAGTGGTTTTTTACCTTCTGTTTACCAAGGTGTTCAATGTAGATCCGAAGGTGAGCCCGTTTTATTTATTAAAAATCCAGATGGTGTAAATTCAGATATAAGAAAAGCTAGCATTAATGCTATTAACGAACTTAACGAAGCCACACATCAAGAATTTGGAGACCCTGAAACCATTGCAAGAATTGCCCAATACGAAATGGCTTTTAAAATGCAAACTTCTGTCCCTGAAGTCATGAATATCAATAATGAACCCGCCTACATCCATGAATTATATGGAACAAAACCCGGAGAGGAAGCATTTGCCAATAATTGCCTCCTCGCCCGAAAATTAGTAGAAGAAGGAGTTCGTTTTGTACAATTATTCGATTGGGGCTGGGATACCCATGGAAATGTGAAAGATGGGTCAGTCGATTGGGGATTACGTCAAAAATGCTTACAAACCGATCAAGCCGTTGCTGCTCTTTTAATCGACCTTGAACAAAGAGGCTTATTGGATCAGACTTTGGTTGTTTGGGGTGGAGAATTTGGTAGAACGCCTATGCAAGAGAACAGAGAAGGGAAAAAACAGGCTTATTTCGGAAGAGACCACCATACCGATGCGTTTTCCATGTGGTTGGCAGGCGGAGGAATTAAACAAGGATTTTCATTGGGAGAAACAGATGATCTAGGATATTCAACCATTCAAGGAAAAACATCTATTTACGACCTGCAAGCTACAATTTTACATTGCCTCGGATTCAATCATGAAGAATTTACCTATCCTTTTCAAGGACGTAATTTTCGATTAACCGACGTATTTGGAAAAGTAATTCAACCGATTCTAGCATGAAATTGAACTATTTCCTACTTTTTTTACTGGCATTCTTTTTATTCAATTGTTCAATAAATGAAAAATCGGAGGATTTAATCGACTATAATACACAAGTTAAACCCATACTGAATAAAAATTGTATTGCCTGCCACGGTGGTGTCAAAAAACAAGGAGGATTTAGCTTGTTATTTGAAGAAGAGGCCAAAGGTTTAACTAAATCGGGACATCGAGCAATTATACCAGGATTTCCTGAAAAATCCAGCTTTATACAACGCCTGCAAAGTAAGGATCCCGAAGAAAAAATGCCTTACCAAAGGCAGGCTTTGAATAAAAATGAAATAGACATATTAACTCAATGGGTAAGGGAGGGGGCAAAATGGGGAACTCATTGGGCTTATCAAAAATTGGAAAAGCCAAAAGTGCCTAAAGGATCGATTTGGTCCCAATTCTTGGATTATATTGGATTAGACAATGCATGGGAGTCTAATGATTTAGATTATTTTGTTTCAAATGAACATAAACAACAAGGATTATCTCATTCAGACAAAGCGACAAAATCAGAACTTTTGCGAAGACTCTATCTAGATTTGATCGGAATTTCACCTACGAAAAAAGAATACGAGAAATTTGAAAATGATCAAAATAAAAATGCCTATGAAAAACAAGTAGATCAACTTCTTGCAAATCCACAATTTGGTGAAAAATGGGCCTCTATGTGGATGGATTTAGCAAGATATGCAGATACTAAGGGCTATGAAAAAGATGATGCGAGAACAATATGGAAATACAGAGATTATGTCATTCAATCATTCAATGAAAATAAGCCCTATGATCTTTTCATCAAAGAACAATTAGCTGGCGACTTATTTCCGAATCCCAAAGAGTCTGATTACATCGCTACAGCCTTCCATCGTAATACGGCTAATAACGATGAAGGTGGCACAGATGATGAAGAATTTAGAACAGCAGCCATTTTAGATCGTGTTAATACCACATGGGAAGTATTACAAGGTACAAGTTTCAACTGCGTACAATGTCATTCACATCCTTATGATCCAATTAAGCACGAAGAATATTACCAGTATATGGCTCTTTTCAATAATACCAGAGATGAAGATATACCCGATGATTCTCCCAATTTTCGACATTATAAAGCAACAGATATAGGAAAGTTAGATAGCATAAAAAATTATCTAAAAAGTCAACCTTTGCAAGTTCAAAAAGAATGGCTAACTATGATTCAGTTCGTAGAACCTAAAATTCATCCCCATTGGGCCGATCAACATATCAATGCTGCATTGGCAGATAACAAATATCTGGCTGCCAGAAATGGCGGATCCGTGCGTTTTAAGGCTGTACCGATGAACGGCAAAACAAATTTATTGATTGCCTGTAAAAACAATGGTCCTGCACCCACTTATTTAACTATCCGAAAAAACACCAAACAAGGTGAAATTATTTCAAAAATTAAATTAGATACCACTTTGCAAGAAAAATATGCGGGTCCAAAAGGTTATTGGGTAAAAGGCTGGGCTTACGTATTTTTCAAAATCCCAGCAATTCCAGGAAAACAAGATCTAATTTGGGAATTTTCAAATTCAAAAACAGAAGCAGATCAAAATACTTGTACCATTGGTTTTTGGGCATTAATGCCTGAAATTCCCAATAATTTAAAATCAAGTGATTTTAACCTATTAAGTACAAAACTGATTCAAAGTCAGCCAGAATCAAGCACTCCAATCATTTTAGAAAATCCGAACGACTTTACCAGAGAAACTCGAATTTTTGAAAGAGGCTCTTGGTTAAATCCAGGCAAAGTGGTGAAAAGGGGAGTGCCAGCCATTTTTAATCAAAAAAACATCAAAGATCGACTTGCTTTGGCCAATTGGATGGGAGGAAAAGAAAATCCATTAACTTCCAGAGTAGCAGTAAACAGATTTTGGGAACAATTATTTGGCACAGGTATTGCTGAAACTTTGGAAGATTTAGGAAGTCAAGGTTTAGCACCCAGTAATCAAGTACTATTGGATCATTTGGCCTATAAATTCCAATTTGAATTCAACTATCAACCAAAAGAACTCATAAAATATATCGTCATGTCCTCTACCTACCAGCAAACCTCTAAGCGAACTGGTAAAGAATCAGACAAAGACCCATTTAATCGTTATCTAAGCAGAGGGCCAAGAATCAGATTAAATCCAGAGCAATTAAGAGATCAAGCCTTGGCGTGGGCAGGGATTTTATCTCAAAAAATGGGTGGTCCAAGTGTTATGCCAGAACAACCAGATGGAATATGGAATGCGCCGTACAGCGGAATGCAATGGAAAAAGAGCAATGGAGAAGACCAGTGGCGCAGATCTTTGTACACCTATTGGAGAAGAAGCAGTCCTTATCCAACCATGGTTGCATTCGATGCGGGTACCAGAGACCTTTGTTTATCTCGACGAATTAGAACAAATACTCCTTTACAAGCATTAAATGCCCTCAACGATCCTGTCTTCATGGAGGCTGCACAATTTTTTGCGAGAAAATTCCCCCTGGATTTCAATGAGAACTTTATCAAAAAGTCTTATTTTGAAATGTTTGGCACAGAAATATCTTCCCAAAAATCCAAAATTTTAATGGACTATTATACCAAAACAAAAGCATATTATGCCAGTAACATGACAGCAAGCAAGCAATTTTTAAAATGGTGTCCAGATAACATTTACCCAAAAAACGCTTCAGATTTAATTGCTAAAACATTGGTTAGCAATGTTTTATTTAATTTAGATGAGAGTGTGGTGAAATGAGGTAAAAGGTAAAAGGTAAAAGACCGGTGGCTGAGCGGAGTCGAAGCCAAAGGTCGAAATGATTTTTTCTCTTTTCTCTCTTCTCTTTCCTTAGTGTAAAATCATAAAGCTTAAATCCAAAATTATATCTCGATCTGAAACTCCCTGACCAATTACGCCTTTCATTTTCAAATCGGCATTTTTTAACTCTTCTAAAATTCGTACTACTTTTCCTAAAGAATAATTGCGTTTAGCAGCTACATAATCGCGAAGAAAATAAGGATTAATTCCAGTTTCTCTAGCTATTTCGTTTTCTGAAATATTTCCCAAATCATGCACTTGTAACACTTTTGAAAAGAAATTGTACAAAAGCACAATCATCGGTGCCACAGGATTTTGTTTGGAATTATCAGCAAAATAAAAAGCTATTTTTTGCGCCTTTTCGATATTTTTCTGAATAACTGCTTTTTGAAATTCAAAATAATTATAATCTCTGCTAATTCCAATGTATTTTTCTACTTCAGCAGAACCTACTTCCGTACCTGCGGGCAAATTGATAATTAATTTATCCGCTTCAAAAGCCATTCTTTTTAAATCAGAACCCACATAAGTGACCATCATTTCAAGTGTATCGGCCTTCATGGTTAATTGGGCAGTTGCCAAATAGTCTTTTAACCATTGAGCAACTTTATCATCGGTAATTTTCTTAGAAGCAACAATGACTCCGTGTTTTACCAAAGGTGTTAAAATTCTTGATTTATCAGTCAGTAAATTTTTGATCGTAAAAACCAAAAGGGTAGAAGGTGTTGGATTTTGACAATAATCTTCAAAAGCCTTCCATTCATCATCGGTTTTATCTTTGGCAGGAGCTTTTCCTTTTCCTAAATTCTCCAAAAAAGTGGCTTCTTTAACGATGATAACCTGTTTTTCTGCCATCATCGGAAAACGTCTGGCATAAGAAACAACGGAACCCATGCTATGATCTTTGCCGAATAAAATGAATTGATTAAAACTTTGTTCGTCTGGACTTAATACATTTTTTTCAAAAGATTCTGTCAACTGATCGATAAAAAAAGGCTCATCTCCGTGAATTAAATAAATAGGAGCAAGCTTGTTTTGCTTGATATCCTTTAAGACCTCTTGAGCACTTTTAATCATTTTTTTATTCTTTAAAATTCAGGAATACAAAACTAAACAAAAGCATAAGCTTGCAAAAATATTATTTGGACTTCAAACCAGTTTCTCAATTTAATCCCGTAGGTTTGTGGCAAAAAAGATACTCAATATGCAAATTGCACCCAATTCGGTAGTTTATATCAGCTACCAACTTTCTTTCCCTGATGAAAATGGTCAACCAGAAGTAGTTGAAATTGTAGGCGAAGAAGAACCAATGGTATTCATTCACGGATTAAGTGGTTTACCAGAATCATTTGAAAATAATTTAGCTGGCCTTAAAGTAGGTGACGAATTTGATTTTAGCATTAGTCCAGAAGATGCTTACGGAACCATTGACCCTAATGCAATCATCGATTTGCCTAAATCCATTTTCCAAGTGGAAGGACAGAATACGGATGACATTGTACAAGTTGGAAACTTTATTCCAATGACGGATGACCAAGGAAATAGAATGCAAGGACTAGTTATTTCAATTGGTACAGATACGATAAAAATGGATTTCAATCACCCATTAGCCGAAAAAGAATTGATATTTATTGGTAAAGTAATAAAAATTAGACCAGCCACCCAAGAAGAATTGGATCATGGTCACGTTCATGGTGAGGGCGGTGTGCACCATTAATCAATTTTATGTAAGATGTATGACGTAAGATGTAGGTTTATAAATTACATTTTTCATACGTCATACGTCTTACGTCATACATCAAACTTCATACCTCTCCACTTCCACGCCAAACTTTCTCAAAAAGTCAACACCTTCATCAGATGGTAGACCTTTATAAGCGGCATAAGAATTTAGAAATATCACTTTCTTGATTTTCATACTATAAATGATTCTCGCACATGAGATACAAGGAGAAAGTGTGACGTAAATCGTTGATCCTTCTAATGAAACTCCATTTTTAGAGGCATAAAGTATCGCATTTTGTTCAGCATGCAAAGCTAAAGAACATGAGCCTTTAGAATCTCTCGGACAACCTTCTTCACCAAATTCTTCATCACAATTATGCGTTCCGGAAGGTGGACCATTGTAACCTATGGAAATAATCCGAGTATCCTTGGTCAAAACCGCACCTACTTGAGCTTTGGTACAATGAGATCTAAGTGATAGATTCTCAGCCAATTCCATGAAAATTTTATCGAATGAAGGTTTCATATTTGAGCAAAAAAAATCCCTGCGAGCAGGGACTGTGTAGCGGGGAGCAGAATCGAACTGCCGACCTTTGGGTTATGAATCCAACGCTCTAACCATCTGAGCTACCCCGCCGAATTGGTTTGCAAAAGTAATATAAAGGTATTAGAGTCACAAATAATATTAACAAATCTTATTAATTTTACCTTGTATTTGCTATTTAAGGAAGAAATAATACCTTTGTTTAAAGGTACAGATTCGTACCAAATAGATAAATTTATTACTTATGTCAAATAAACATTTTGAGTTTGAATTTGAGATAAAAGCCTCACCCAAAGTACTTTATCCTTATCTTAATACAGCCTCTGGCTTACAACAGTGGTTTGCAGACAAAGTAACAGTCCAAAATAGTCAGAATTATAATTTTATTTGGGATGAAACCAATCATCCAGCTAGCCTAGTAAGTAGTAAATCAAATAAATCTGTCAAATTTCAATTCCAAAACTCTGAACAAACAGAAAATTCAAGCATTGAACTCATTTTGGAAGTTAGTGAGCTAAGCAATACAACTTATTTAAAAGTCATTGATCGTGCGTCTAAATTTAAATCGGATGAAGATGCTACCGAACTTTGGGATTATTTAACAGACAAACTAAAAGAAATTGTTGGGAGTTAGCATCAAAAAAATCGATAAATTAGTTTTAAATGCATTTTGGGGGCCATTTTTTCTGACCCTTGTCGTTGTTATTTTCATATTTTTACTTCGGCTCGTTTTATTTTATTTTGCTGATCTGTTTGGTAAAGATTTAGGTATTGGCATCTATGTAGAATTATTTTTCTACTTTTCATTGATTACCATTCCTCTGGCAATGCCGCTTTCCGTGTTGCTTTCCTCCTTAATGACCTTTGGAAAATTAGGGGAGAACTTTGAGCTAACAGCATTGAAAAGTTCCGGAATTTCAATCTTACATATTTTAAGGCCCATATTTGTCGTTGCTTTTTTATTGAGCATTTTCATGTTTTGGTTTGCCAATGTCGCTCTTCCATGGGCAAATTTGAAAGGCTGGAGTTTGATGTATGATATCAAAACAACCAAAACCACCCTAAACATCAAAGAAGGAATATTTTACACCGATCTTCCAGGTTACACAATCAAGGTTCAAAAAAAGTATCCGGATAATAAAACATTGAAATCGCTGATTATCTATGACCATACGCACAATGACGGCAATAGACATGTTACTTTAGCTGATTCAGCTTTGATGTACACCATTTTAGATAAAAAATATTTGATTTTCGAATTATTCAATGGGAAAGATTACCTAGAAGATGCGGATAAAGGAATTAGCAATGACCAAACAGATTTAGCGGTTCATAGCTTCAAAAAAAGTAAAATCGTTATGTCGCTAGAGGCCTTTGATTTACATAAAACGCAAGAAAATCAATTTGCACATCATCAAATTATGCGAAATAGTAATCAATTATATGATGACGCGGATTCCATTAAAAATGTGCTTAAAAACATCAGAGAAGGCTTTGTGCTTGGTTCCAATGTCTATTATATTTATTACAATAAACCCATTAGACCATCACTCATAAAATTAAAGAATACAAAATGGCTAACGAAAAGAATTCAAGAAGGTGAAAAAAGACCTATGGATCGCCCACCATTTGAGTTAGCTAAACAGCAAGCCAATAACCTGATAACTTTCGGTGAAACCAACCAAATTAATCTTGAAAGTAAAATTAGCGACCTTCGTAAAACGGATTTGGAATGGCATCATAAATTAACGACTTCGTTAGCAATATTGGTGATGTTTTTAATTGGTGCCCCTTTGGGAGCTATTATAAAAAGAGGAGGTTTTGGAATACCTGTAGTTGTGGCTGTTTCTTTTTTTATCTTAATGTACATTCTGACTCAACAAGGAGATAAAATGGCAAAAGAAGGGAAGGTACTAGTGCAAATAGGAGCTTGGATATCTAACGTGATTTTGGCAGCAATAGGAGCCTATTTCATGAAAATCGCCCTGCAAGACTCTCGATTATTTGAATCAGATTTCTACAAAGTTTTGTGGGATAAAGTAAAACTACGGTTTGCACCGAAACAATAATCTAAAATTTGCAAATACGATTGAAAATATGTAATTTTGCAAATTAATTTTTTATAAACTTTAAACTGGTAAAAGATGTATTTGTCACCTGAGAAAAAACAAGAAATTTTTGAATCAAAAGGTAAAGCAAAGTCTAAAATCGATACTGGTTCTGCTGAGTCGCAAATTGCGTTATTCACATTCAGAATCAATCATTTGACTGAGCACTTAAAGAAAAACAAGAAAGATCACAGCACACGTTTGGGTCTTTTGAAGTTAGTTGGTAAGCGTCGTCGTTTGCTAGATTACTTAACTCGCACAGATATTACACGTTATCGTGCAATTATTGCTGAATTAGGTATTCGTAAATAATTTTGAACAGGGTTTCATTCAATTGAAGCCCTGTTTTATTTACATTTTTACCCGTTTGAATTCATCAAACAAGCTTTTAAACCAAGCAATGTTGCTTGGAAATTTATTCAGAAAAATATATGTCATTTAACATTATTCAAAAGCATATTTCAATGCCTAACGGCAAGGAAATCCAAATTGAAACTGGCAAATTAGCCAAGCAAGCGGATGGAGCTGTTGTTGTAAGGTCTGGAAATATGATGTTGCTTGCTACAGTGGTAGCCAACAAAGAGGCCAAAGAAGGTGTAGATTTCCTTCCATTATCAGTAGATTATCAAGAAAAATTTGCGTCAAATGGACGTATACCGGGTAGTTTCTTAAAAAGAGAAGCGCGCCTTTCAGATTATGAAATATTAATCTCTCGTTTAGTGGATCGTGCATTCCGTCCAACTTTCCCAGATGATTATCATGCAGACGTTCAAGTGCTAATCAATTTAATTTCAGCAGATGCTGAAGTTCTACCAGATGCATTTGTAGGTTTAGCCGCTGCCGCAGCGTTAGCCGTGTCAGATATTCCTTTCAATGGACCTATTTCTGAGGTTCGTGTTGCAAAAATCAATGGCGAATACAAAGTAAATCCAAGTGTTTCTGAATTAGCAGGTGCATCTTTGGAATTAATCGTAGCAGCCAATGAAAATGATATTTTAATGGTTGAAGGTGAAGGTGATGAAATCTCTGAATCTGAAATGTTAGAAGCATTAAAAATCGCTCACGAAGCCATTAAACTACAATGTACAGCTTTGAAAGAGCTTACAGTAGCAGTTGGTAAAACAGAGAAACGTGCTTATAGTCATGAAACACATGATGAAGAATTAAGAGCTGAACTTTGGAAAAACTACTACGATAAATATTTAGCTGTTGCTAAATTAGCTAATCCTAAAAAAGAAGACCGTAAAGCTGGCTTCAAAGCAATTGTTGAAGAATACGTTGCTTCATTGCCAGAAGATCACACAGTTAATCTTTCGTTAGCTAAAGTTTATTTCCACGATATTGAAAAAGAAGCTGCTCGTCAATTGGTGCTTCAAGAACGCTATCGTTTAGATGGTCGTAAATTGAATGAAATCCGTAAAATTACTTGTGAGGTTGATTATTTGCCAACTCCACACGGATCTTCCGTATTTACACGTGGTGAAACTCAATCATTAACTACGGTTACTTTGGGCACAAAAATGGATGAACAAATTGTTGATCAACCAATGACCCAAGGATACAATAAGTTTATGTTACACTATAATTTCCCTGGTTTTTCTACCGGAGAAGTGAAACCTAATCGTGGCGTAGGACGTCGTGAGGTTGGTCATGGTAACTTAGCTATGCGTGCCATTAAAAAAGTTCTTCCTAAAATGGAAGATTTCCCTTACACACTTCGTGTTGTTTCAGATATTTTAGAATCAAATGGTTCTTCTTCGATGGCAACAGTTTGTGCGGGTACTTTAGCATTAATGGATGCGGGTGTTAAAATTAAAGCTCCTGTTTCTGGAATTGCAATGGGCTTAATCTCGGATCCAAAAACTGGTAAATATGCCGTTCTTTCTGACATTTTAGGAGATGAAGATCATTTAGGTGATATGGACTTTAAAGTGACAGGTACTGAAAATGGTATCACAGCTTGTCAAATGGACATTAAGGTTCAAGGTTTATCTTATGAAGTTTTATCTGAAGCTTTAACTCAAGCAAAAGAAGGCCGTTTGCATATCTTAAATGAAATGAAAAAGGCTATGCCAGGCGTTAGAGAAGATTTCAAACCTCAAACTCCTAGAGCAACGGTTATCAAAATCAATAAAGATCAAATTGGTTCAGTTATCGGACCAGGCGGTAAAATTGTTCAAGATATTCAAAAGCAATCTGGCGCAACAGTAACCATTGAAGAAAAAGATGATGCAGGATTTGTTAGCATTTTCTCTTCAAATGGAGAAGCAATGGAAAAAGCCATTAAAATGGTAAAAGGTATTGTAACTATTCCTGAAGTTGGAGAAATCTATGAAGGAAAAGTAAAAAATATTCAAGCTTTTGGTGCCTTCGTTGAATTTTTACCTGGAAAAGATGGTTTATTACATATCTCTGAAATTTCTTGGGATCGTATTGATTCTATGGATGGTGTTTTAGCGGAAGGTGATAAAATCAAAGTGAAATTAGTTGAAGTTGATAAGAAAACGGGTAAATTCCGTTTATCAGCTAAAGTTCTTTTACCAAAACCAGAGCGTCCTGAGAAATCAGAAAACTAGTAAATATTTTTGTGGGCTATTGCAATACATAGCCCATTAAATTTGTTATAAGAATATGAGACAGCTAAAAATTAGCAAACAGATTACCAATAGGGAGAGTCAATCCCTAGACAAATACCTTCAAGAAATTGGTAAGGTAGATTTACTTACTCCAGATGAAGAAGTAATTCTAGCCCAAAAAATCCGTGACGGAGATCAATTATCTCTTGAGCGATTAACAAAAGCTAATTTACGTTTCGTGGTTTCAGTAGCGAAACAATACCAAAACCAAGGTTTAAGCCTAGGCGATTTAATCAATGAAGGTAACTTAGGTCTTATTAAGGCTGCTCAAAGATTTGATGAAACCCGTGGTTTTAAATTTATATCCTATGCTGTTTGGTGGATTCGTCAATCTATCCTTCAAGCTTTGGCAGAACAATCTCGTATCGTTCGTCTTCCTTTGAATAGAGTAGGATCTTTGAATAAAATTTCAAAAACTTTCTCTGAATTAGAGCAAAAATTTGAAAGAGAGCCCTCACCTGAAGAATTAGCTGAAGTGTTGGAAATATCAACGGGTGAAGTTGTAGATACTCTTAAAATATCAGGTCGTCATGTTTCTATGGATGCACCTTTTGTTCAAGGAGAAGAAAATTCACTTTTAGACGTATTAGAAAACGACTCAGAAGACAAACCTGATTCAGGATTGATCAACGATTCGCTTCGTCGTGAAGTACAAAGAGCATTGTCAACCTTAACTCAACGTGAGGCAGACGTAGTTACCTTGTATTTTGGTCTAAATGGAGAACATGCAATGACCTTGGAAGAAATTGGAGAAAAATTCAATTTGACACGTGAGCGTGTACGTCAAATCAAAGAAAAAGCGATAAGACGTCTTCGTCATACTTCCAGAAGTAAAGCGTTAAAAACTTATCTTGGATAATCTTTAAAGCCTCTAACGAGGCTTTTTTTTGATATGGCTTTTCCAAATGGACTTGTAGATCTTGTAAATATTCTAAACCTAAATGGGGTAGAAGATGCTGTAATTTGCCCAGGATCTAGAAATGCCCCTGTCATGCTTGCTTTGGCAAGAAATAAGCAAATCAAATGCTATTCTATATCTGATGAACGTTCCGCCGGTTTTTTTGCACTTGGATTAAGTTTAAAATCTAAAAAGCCGACCATCATTTGCTGTACTTCGGGTTCCGCAGCATTGAATTTTGGCCCTTCCATAGTTGAAGCTTTTTTTCAAGAAATACCATTAATCGTATTAACAGCAGACCGCCCCAAAAAATGGATTGGACAATGGGATGGACAAACTATTTACCAAGAAAATCTTTTTGGGAAACATGTTAAAACATTTTTGAATTTTGAGACAGATATAAAACAGACGGATGAATCAATGATACAGTCCATCAATACTCTTTATTCTGATGCTGTCAACAAGCCAAAAGGTCCTGTACATATCAATATACCAATTTCAGAACCATTTTATCCAGAAATTAACGAGGCTTTACCCATCTCAAACATTTATTCAATTCCAGAACGTCAACCAGTCAATTATTCCCTTAATATGACTGAAAAAACGTTCATCAATGAGCAATTAACTTCGTCAAATAAGATTTTAATCACAGTTGGACAACAAGAAAAGAATCCAAAATTTAATGAACTAATTAATAAATTAGCTCTAAATGGTATTCCTGTCATTGGTGATGCAACGGCTAATCTACCACTAGAGTGCCAATTATATCATGATTTGGCATTAATTGATGAAACAGAATGGAAAAATTTACAACCTGATTTACATATTCATTTTGGTAAATCTTTTGTGAGTAAAAGAATCAAACTATTTTTAAGAAAATTCAAACCTAAAAACTCTTGGTTAATTCATCCGAATCCCATTGATCAACCTGATCCATTTCAGTGTTTAACCAAAATTTTTAACGCGGAATCGGAGGATTTTTTAGAAGAAATCCTTCCATATAATTTATCACAAAATACTGATTGGGCGCAAGCTTGGCAAAACAAGAAAAAGCACGTTGAAACACTTCAATATGACTTTTTTGAGCAAAAATCTTGGGAAGAAATCCACATTTTTAATCGGATTATTCAAACAATCAATCAAAGCCAAGCAGAGGTTCATGTTGCGAATTCTTTATCCATTCGATACGTCAATTGGACCAAAGAACAATTCGTAGATTTGGAAGTTTTTTCTAATCGAGGAACCAGTGGAATAGACGGCTGTTTAAGTACGGCAGTAGGAGCAAGCCAGAAAACAAGCAATTTGTGTATTTCTATCATTGGAGACGTCGCATTCCATTATGATAAAAATGCCCTTTGGAACAATTATATCGATAAAAATTTGAGAATTATTGTTTTCAATAATCATGGAGGTGGAATATTCCGCAATTTAGCTGGTGCTTCTTCGCTTCCTGAATTAGACGAATTCATGGAAACTCGACAAAATTATAAGGCAGAAAACACGGCAAAAGATGCCGAAATGAGGTATTTAAAGGCTGAAAATTGGGAGGAATTAGAATCTGCGATTCCAATCTTTTTGGATCCACAAAATGAAGCAGGTATTTTAGAAATTTTTACTGATTCAATCTCAAATGCAGAAGCATTGAAGAAATATATGCAATTATTTCGCTCCTGATTCTTCTTCGATTTTCGCTAAATTTTTTAAATAAAGTTCATTTTCTGGCGACATTTTTAAGGCTTTTGTTACCCATAAATGAGCCATTTTCCACTGCCTTCTTTGAATTTCTAAATAACCTAAATTGTTGTATATCAAGTCTTTGTATTTATTTTTTGTCAAAGCCTTTTTGAATACGGCTTCCGCTTGATCCAATTCATTCATTTCCTGCAATACCACCCCTTTGTTAATCATCGCTTCTACCAAATTAGAATCTAACTTTAAGGCAATTTCATACGAAGCCAAAGAGGAATTAAGTTCTTTTTTCTGAAACAAAATATCTCCTTTTAAACGAAAATTAGCGGCAGAATCTGGAAACGATTTCACCAATAAATCGGCTTCAGTTAATGCCAAATCTATTTTTTCTAAAGATTGTAGGATTTCTGTTTTTTTAAATAAAGCAGGGGCGAATTTAGGATCCAATTCATAGGCTTTGGTAAAATCTGCTAGTGCCTCTTCATTTTTCTCTAAAGCTTGATAAGCCAATCCTCTGTTATAAAAAGCATCTGAAAATTGACTATTTTTATTAATGGCCTCTCCAAACCATTTAATGGCATCAAAATATTCTTTTTCTTTTAATTTTTGATTTCCCCTAAAAAAGAAATCTGTTGCTTCTTTTTTATCTGTATCATTCTGGCAAGAACTAAACAAAAAGATGGTCAATATAAAAACGAGAATGTGCTTCATGCTATGAAATTAAGGCAATTATTTCGAAAAGGAGCGAAGTGAATTAGAATAATTTGAATTTTCATTCGCATCTTTGTATACAAATTTAAAATATAAATATGGCATACGCAGAAATGTTAACGGATAAAGGTTTGATGAAAATTGAATTTTATACCGAAGACGCACCCATTCATGTTAAAAACTTCATCGATTTATCAGAAAAAGGATTTTATGACGGAGTAACTTTTCATCGAGTAATTCCTAATTTCGTTGTTCAAGGTGGTGATCCTACAGGAACAGGTGCTGGTGGACCAGGTTATACTATTCCATGTGAATTAACGGGAAATAATCAATACCACGACCGTGGTGTTTTATCAATGGCGCACAGAGGACCTAATACAGGTGGTTCTCAGTTCTTTATTTGTCATTCTAGAGCAAATACTTCCCATTTAGATCGCAAACATACTTGTTTTGGCAAAGTGGTTGAAGGTTTAGATGTGATTGACGCAATCAGAGAAGGTGATGTGATTCAAAGTGTTACAATCGTTCACGAATAATGCACTTTATCAAAGAAATCCCCCATGATAATCTCAGAATTTCACTATTTGAATGGAATTCAAAGTATATCTTGAAATTTGAAACGCCTCATTTAGAACAGAGTTATAAATTTTCTGTTTTGGACTTTGCGAATCAAAAAGAAATAGAGGAGCTTGCAATAAGCTCCTCTTTCAATGGTTTTGTAATACAAACATTTCAGAATATGTATGCTGAAATGGCAAAAGCAATTGAATAATTACAAGCTTCCTAACCAAGCTTTTCTAAGGTTAGATTGACTTTCCGTTAAATTTCCAAAAGAAGTCAATACAAAGCTTTGAATCGGGCTTTGAGCAATCGTCACCATGATATTTCTTTCTATACCATCTCTTTTAATGGTAAATAATATCGTTTCATTCGGTTTTTTATTTGCCAATAATTTCTCAACGCCTTCAAAATCAAGGTTATTCACTTTTAAGATCTCATCGCCAACATTTAAGCCAAACTGATATGCAGGTCCACCTTTATACAATTGAGTAATCTTATTACTTGTCACAGTTAAGCCCAAAAAGGAAATTTGTTTTCCTTCATTGGAATTAGACCATTGATAACCCACGGAAGCAAATAATTCCTTGTAAGTAGGAGTTTTTATACCATAAATATTTTCTACAAAAATGTTTTTTGCAGAATTGCCAGCCACCTTAGAAAAAGCATCCTCCAATTCGGCGTCCGTAAATCCACGTTGAAGTTTCTTGTAATAATTCGAATATAAAAATGAAAATACGTCATCTAATCTTTTCTTACCATTCGTTTGCTGGATGATCCAAAGATTCAAAATCCCACCTAAAACAGAACCTTTATCATAGTAAGAAATACTAGAATTTTTAGAATTTTCATTTGGACGATAATACTTAATCCATGCATCCCAACTAGATTCCGCTGCTGATTCAACTTTATTTCCGGGCTGATTTTCAACTGCAGATATTTCCTCTGCCAAACCAGTTAGATATTCGCTATTAGAAATTAATCCTGAGCGTTGACTGATTAAATCAGCATAATAACTTGTAATCCCTTCCGAAAACCACAAATTGTGGGTATAGTTCTCATTTTCATAATCGAATGGCCCTAAAGCGATTGGGCGAATTCTTTTCACATTCCATAAATGAAAATACTCATGAGCTAACAAATTTAAGATGCCTTTATACCCTTTGTCGGTTTCATAATTTCCTCTACTCACTTGGCAAGTAGTCGAATTTAAATGTTCCAAACCGCCGCCACCGCGATATAAATTATGAATGATAAACAAATAGTGATCACAAGGATGCTCTCCAACAACATTTTGTGCCGTTTCACACATTTTTTTTACATCCTTTAGAAACTTAACTGAATCAACTTTCGCTGGTCCATAAAATGCAATTTGGTGAGGTATGTTTCCAACGTTAAATTCGAAAATTTTATGATTCCCAATTTCAATCGGAGAATCGATTAATTCATCTAAATTTTTAGCTTGATATTTAAATTGGCCAATCTCTTTCAATGCTGTAGAAACCTTTTTGAAATTCTTAAAAGGAATAATTTCAATCTCATGCGCCTTATTTTTGAAATCATTCATATATAATAAAACACTTGCTGGATTGATATAACCATGTGTATCATCTAAAAATGATGTTCTAACGGATAATTCAAACGCATAGACTTTGTATTTTACCTCAATGATGCCATTTAATTGATCTTTATTCAATTGAATTCTCCAAGTATTTTTATTGATTTTTTGCAATGCTAACGATTTGCCGTTTGATGAAGCCGACAATGATTCAACATTTCTCGCAAACTCACGAATTAAATAGGAGCCAGGGGTCCAAGCTGCCATTTTAAGATCTAAATACGATTTTTTGTAAACCTCACTTTTTAAATCTACTCGAGTAGTAACTTCAAAATAATGAGTGTGAGGTTCAGGCATCGCTACCTGATGGGATATTCCACCAAAGGTTAATGATGAAATGGAAAAAAATAGAATCGAAATCAAAAGAAAAGATTTCAATCGAAAATGTTGAATGTTCATTGATTGTCAGTGTATTGTGTATGAATAGGTAAAAAAAACAAATATAAAGGTTTAGAAACTTTAAAACCAATTTTAGCCCTTTAAAGAGCTCTATTGAAGAATTTAATTCAATCATTGATACAATTATTCGCAAAAAAAATCGTATTATTGTAGTAATTGTGAATGCTGTAATCATTAAATAATGAGAAAACATACTTCTGTGTCAGGCTTTGTTTTAGCCCTGATTGTATTATTAATTAATTTTTCTGTTTCTGGTCAACAAACCTTAAGTTTTAAAGATCATACTTTGCACTTTAGACAGGCAAAAGAATACTTTGATTCTAAAAACTATGTGGCTGCCAAAGAAGAATTTTCTGGCTATTTGTCGAGTTTAGAACCTCTTCAAATCAATGAACAAGCGGGCCAAAAAGTTTTGGCAGAATACTATATTACCATGTGTGCTTTGTACATGAGTCAGCCCGAATCTGAAATTTTGGCGGAAAGATTTATTGCAGATAATCCAGAACATCCTCAAGCAGTTAAATTGTTAAGAGGCATTGGTACGTTTTTTTATGATAATGGCGACTATTTAAAAGCCATTAAATATTTAAGTAAATCTTCTGAGACAAATCTAGAAGCGAAATACAAATTAGCCGTTTCATATTATGAAATGAAAAATTTCAAAAACGCACTACGTTATTTCAATGAAATTAAGGTTGAAACAGAGGAAGAATATGCATTTGCAGCTTCATATTATGCGGGTATCTTAAATTTTAAAGAAAAAAGATATGCAGATGCAGTAAAAGATTTCAATAAAGCGGAGGGGAGTAGCAAATACAGAAGTGATATTCCGAATTGGATTGCCATGTGTTTTTATCATCAGGGTCGATTCAATGAATTATTGAGTTATGCTGAACCTTTGTTGAAACAAAAAAATTCTCAGTATAAATTAGATGAACTTTCTCTTTTAGTTGCCGAGGTGCAATTTAAATTAGGTTATTATGAGAAAGCTGCTTCTAGCTATCAAATTAATAGTAATTTAAATCCACAATCAGTGAATAATCAAGTTCACTATCGATATGGATTTTCTTTGTATAAAATCAATAAATTCAATGAAGCGGCAGATGAATTAAAATTCGTGGTTGATAGCAAAGATTCATTAAGTCAATATGCAGCATTTACTTTGGGACTAGCTCAATTAAAAGCAGGAAATTTAGAGGCGACATTATTGGCATTCGAAAAAGCCAAAGCCTTAAATTTCAATAAAGATATCCAAGAAGAGGCCTTTTTTAATCATGCAAAAGTATTGTTGGATTTAGGTAAAGCGAGTGAAACGATTTACGAAATTCAAGAATTCAATAAAAATTATCCTACAAGTAAATTTAATGAGGAAGCCAATGAATTGGTTGCTGATGCATTCATAAGTTCTAACAATTTGAATGCAGCTATGGAATATTTAAAATCCATTCCAAATCGTTCTAGTAAATTAAATGCAGCTTATCAAACTTTAAGCTTCAATTTGGCTGTTAAAGCCTATAACGCAAATAAATTTGCAGAAGCTATTGAATTTTTCAACACATCGATCAGTAATTCAGAAGTAGAAGAAATTAAATTCCAATCAAATTTTGGAAAAGCGGAAGCATTATCGCAATTAAAAAAATATCAAGAAGCGATTCAAGTTTATAATCCATTGTTAATTAGTAACCCACCTGTTGCAAAAGCGGCTGAATTCTTACAAAAAGTACGAATTGGATTAGCTTACGCTTATTTTAACACAAAAGAGTTCAATAAGGCAAATACATTGTTTAAAACATATGTTGACAAAGAATTAGCCTCTCCAAGTGGTAAGAGCAATTCAAATGTATTATTACGTTTGGCAGATACTTATTTGGTATCTAAAAATTATGAAGAAGCCTTAACTTATTACACAAAGGCATATGATCAATTAAAAACAGAAAGAGATTATGCTTTGTATCAAAAAGGGGTGACACTTACTTATTTAAATAAAGAAACAGAGGCAAAACAGACTTTCAAACAAGTTCGTTTAGACTTCCCTAATTCTAAATATGTAGATGACGCAGTATATCAAGAAAATGTCATCTCATTCGATAACAATAAGTACAAAGATGCCATTGCTGGATTTACAGATTTAATTGATAATAAATCAACAAGTCCATACTTTACTCAGGCATTATTGAAAAGAGCACAAGCCTATGCTAATACCAGTCAGCATGAATTATCAATTACTGATTACAAAAAAATCATTAATGAATTTCCTACGGACAAAACAGCTAAAGATGCACTGATTGGATTACAAGAAGAATTGAATGAAGTAGGTAGACCAGAAGAATTTGGTCAATTATTAACCACATTCCAAAAGAATAGTCCTAATGAAGCCGAAAATATTGAATTGGAATATAGAGCAGCAAAGGGAATTTATTTAGGTGAAAAATATGACAAAGCGATTGCGCCATTAAAATCTTTCATTGAAAAGTATCCTAGTAATGATAATTTAGTAGAAGCTACATATTTATTAGCAGATGCGGCGTACAGAATCAATAACAAAGAAGAAGCATTGGCTGCTTACAAAAAAATGATTGAGCAAAATGCTCATCCACAAGTAAATAGAGCCATTCAACGATCTGCAGAAATTGAATTAAGCAACAAGAATTACAATGCTTCGATCGAATTGTTCAAAAAGTTTAAGACTAAAAATTTAGAGAAAAAGGATTTGCAAATTGCTAATAATGGCTTAATTACTGCTTATTTAGAAAGTGATAATGTAGACTCAGCATCGATTGTTGTTGATGAAATCATTACTACTGAAGTTAATTCAGAATTAGAGAAAGCAGGTATTGCCCTTAAAATTGCAGATGTTTATTCATCAAAAGCAAATGTCGAAAAAGAAAGAGAATGGTTAAATAAAGCCATTTCATTTGATAAAAACGATTTAGGTGCGAATTGCCAATTGCGTTTAGCTACACTTTTATTTAAGGAAGGTAAATTCAAGGAATCAAGCGAAATGATTCTTGATAAATTTAGAAATCAGTTCTCTGAGGCTTCTGATTCAATTTTAGGAAAAGCTTACATATTGTTAGCTGATGATTTTGTTGAACTTAAGAATGTACCACAAGCAAGAGCTACATTGAAATCTATTGTAGATAATTCTAGCGACAAAGACGTGATAGAATTAGCTAAAACCAAATTAAATGCATTGCCAATTAAATAACAGCTTAATTAAGAAAAAATGAGATTCAGCGATTTAGCCAAAAAAATATATATTCTTTCGGGCATTAGTTTATGCTTACTGTCATTTGTTGCTAATGCTCAACAGACTAAGAAAGAAGGTTCTATTCAAAATGAAGATATTATTATTGATAAAGAACGTAAAATCGAATTACAACCACAGGTTAACCGTAGTTTTGATCCTTTGAATGAAATTGAAAATCAAAAGAAGGGTAGAAAAATGAAATATGACTTTTTAGAAAGAAGATGGGAAGGATTAAACTTACCAACTTTGACTAATAATATTTTAGGACCAAGAGATGGAGATGAATTAACTTCTGCCTATGGTTCTAAATTTAAAAATGTGATCAAAGCTGGTGTTGGTAATTATGGACATACCTTATTAAATGCACATTTTGGAATAACTCCATCAGAGAATCAGTTTAGAGGTATTTATATCAGTCATGATGCAAACCGCAAAGGACCCAATTTATCTACCAATTCTGCAAGAAATGACAATGAAATTAAGGTTTACAGTAAAACTTTCACCAATAACTATTTGTTAAATGGATCAATCGATTATAAAAGAACTAGTGCTAATTTTTATGGTCGAAAGGATTTTGTTAATATTCCCAATGATGAATATTTAAACATCAATTACGACAGATTCAATTACATTGGAAGTATTAGTAATGCTAAAAAAGATGCTAAAATTGATTATATAGCTACCTCAGGTTTAACTTTTATTACAAGTAATAAACTAGATAAAGAATGGGTTTGGGATAGTAAAATTCAAGGAGTAATGAAATTGAATGAAAATTTATTCGCATATTTCAATGGAGACATGTTACTTTCTGAATATACTAGTATAGGAAATAATAGAAGACAATTATACCGAGTAAAACCTAGTTTTTTATTTAAAAACAATCGTGTTTCAGTGCATGCCGGAATTAATGTTGTGAATGAGAAAGATAGGATAGAAGGTGAAAATCAAACAAGTTTATTTCCAGTAGTAAAAGTAGATTTTAAACCGACAGATTTTTTACATGTTTTTGCAGGTTTAGGAGGAGATACTTATTTCAATACCTTTAATGCGACGGTTAGACAAAATCCTTGGTTAGCAAGAAACATTCAATTAAAGAATACCCAACAGACAGCTAATATATTTGGAGGTTTAAAAGGTAGTAATGAAAGAAATATCGATTTCGAATTAAAGGTTGATTATTCTGAATTTAGTAATTTAAACTTCTTTGTCAACTCAACAGCAGATTCATCAAAATTTGAATTAGCCTATACTGGAGGACAAAAGAAGGTGCAAGTATTGAATTTTTCAGGACAATTTAATTTTCAACACAACGAACGATTATTGTCAGTTTTAAAATTTGATTACAATAATTATTCTAATTTAGGTGAATTAGAAAAAGCTTATGGAAGACCTCTTTTGAGTATTTCGTATACAAATTCAATTACCTTCAAGGATAAAATAAGTATTTCACCGGATATATATTACATGAACGGATTATATGGTTGGAATCCCAAAGAAAACAAATCTGTTAAACTTGAAGATATTTTGGACTTGAATTTGAAAGTGAATTATTTAATTACTAAAAAATTCAATGCTTTTGTTAGTACGAATAACCTATTAGGTAAAAATTACCAACGTTATTTAAATTATCAATCTTTAGGACTTAATTATACTGTGGGATTAGCTTACTCTTTCTAAAATGAAAAATTATCAATCCATTTTAACGCTTATTGAAAATTTGATAAATGATCATAATTGTATCATTATACCAAATTTTGGAGGATTCGTTGTAAATATTGAGGATTTTAAATTAAGTAAGGATCAACAGAAAATTTACCCAAGAAAGAAATGGATTGCTTTCAATGAAAGACTAAAATCTGACGATGGTTTATTAAGTACTCAATGGGCTGATTTACAAAAAATAAGTAACAAAGAGGCATTCAATGAGATTAATCATTTTAGCAAATTCATTAAATCTGAATTAGTAAAAAATCAAACCCTTCAATTAGGTAACATTGGTGCTTTTCATTTAAATTCAGAATCCAACATTATTTTTAATCCAAATTCTGTATATAATTACGACTTATCTATTTTTGGTTTAACGGAGGTTAACCTTTCTGATGTAAGTACTTTAAAAGAAAAGGCTAAACCCGTATTAGTAGAGCCGATTCATGAAGCTGAAATCCGTGAAGAAATAAGTTTGGAAGAAATTGAAAATGATACTAATCGCCAAAGAGTTATTTTGCCTAAACATTATTTCTATACCATTTTGGCATTTATTTTTGCAGGATTTAGTGCATATTATTTGACTGAGCCAAATTCACGTTATGTAAATAGCTCATTTAGTCCTTTTACAATTAAAATTGCTAAAACAAAAAAAGATATTCCTTCGCAAAAAGTAGCAATAAAAAATTCAGCTATTCCAAAACAATCCAAAGTTCCTGATAATCCCATAGATTCAACGATTACCAATGAAACGGCAAATTCAAGTGATAAGATTTACCTAATTGCGGCTAGTTTCTTGACCAAAGCTAAAGCCGAAATAGCAATGAATCAATTAAAAGAAGAGGGTTTTTCTGAAACTGAAATATTGTCAAAAAAAGAAAATGAGAAATTTTACCGAGTTAGTATTGGTATTAAAGAATCATTTGAAGAAGCATATAAAGATGCTGCAAAATTAAAAAAAGAAAAGAAAATAGATATTTGGGTACATAAACCATCATTATTATGAATCAAATCCTTTCACAACAAGAAGAGGAAAAAAGAAATCGAATAAAGGCTTTAATTTATACGATCATCATCAATGCTGCATTATTTTTTATTTTCATCACGGTTAATATTTGGACAAGTGAAGAAATTAAAATGGAATTACCAGCAGGTGGTTTTGAAGTGAATTATGGTAATTCAGATATAGGAGGTGGAGATATACAAACCAAAAATCAAGTAAATGATTTGTTAAATGAAGAAGAATCTAAACCTTCTGAAGAAATAAAAGCAGCGGAAAAAGAGATTGTAAAACCGAAAGTAGATGAAGCAACCTTATTAACTTCAAAAGTAAAAAGTCCTGTTAAAATTGAAGCTAAACCAATCGAAAAGAAAGTTGAAACGGCAAAGGTGGTTAAAAAAGAAGTAGTTCCCGTAGAAGTAGCCCCTAAAATTGATGACAATGCTTTATTCAAAAAGAAGTCCACAAGTAATGGAACAAAAGGAACCAATCCTAATCCAGGTGGAAATTCTAATGGTACAGACGTAGGAAAATTAGGAGATAAGGGCCAATTAAATGGAGACATCAATAATTCTGCGATCTATAAAGGTCAAAAAGGAAGCAACGGAGGTTCTAATAATGGAATTGGTGGAGGAAATGGACTTTCTGTTAATTTAACTGGTTGGGCCTTAGCCTCAAGACCTCAAGTAAATGACGATTCTGACGAAACAGGAATCATTCGATTTTCCATTAAAATTGATGAAAATGGATCCATTATTTCTTTAAAAATAGTGGAAACAACTTTATCTGCTTCGGTTGCTCAAAAATATAAACGTGCCATTGAAAAATTAAGCTTCAAGCCTACCTCATCTGGCGAAAGACCTGAAGTTTCCACGGGTAGTATTATGTTTAAGATTAATTCCAAGTAAAATTTCCGTTTAAATGAACATTTATGAATTATAAAGAAGTAATCGCTTTTTTATATTCTCAACTTCCTGTTTTCCACAGAGAAGGTAAAAAAGCCTATAAACCTGGTTTAGACAATATTCAAGCTTTGTGTGAATTGTTTGGAAATCCCCAAAACGATTTGAAATGCTTACATATTGCTGGAACAAATGGTAAAGGAAGTACATCACATTTCATGGCCTCTATTTTGCATGAGGCAGGATATAAAGTTGGATTATATACATCTCCACATCTAAAATCTTTCACAGAAAGAATAAAAATCAATGGAGTTGAAATCGATGAAAATTGGATTATCAATTTTGTAACCAAAAATCAGGAGCATATTAAAAATTTACATGCTTCATTTTTTGAATGGACAGTTATCATGGCATTTTGTTATTTCAAAGAACAAAAGATTGATTGGGCCATCATCGAAACTGGTTTAGGAGGACGCTTAGATTCAACGAATGTAATTAATCCAGTTGCGTCTTTGATCACCAATATTAGTTGGGACCATCAAGATGTCCTTGGAGATACTTTAGAACAAATTGCAGCAGAAAAAGCAGGAATCATCAAATCGAATGCCCCTGTCACAATTAGCGAGAATCAATTAGAAACCAAAAATATATTTCTACTAAAATCTCAGGAAGTACAAACAGAAATCCAATTTGCTGAAGATATCATCGAATTATTAGATGTAGAAGTTGTTGATTCAACACAAAAATTAATTGTACATTTCCAAACAAATTTGTGGTCAGCGATTTTCATTGAGAGCCCTTATCTTGGAAAATACCAAATTAAAAATATAAGAGGAATACTTGCTTGGTGCGAACAATTGATTTCTAAACAATTAATAAACCTAAACATTCAACAAATACAATCGGGTATTAAAAATGCTCGGGAAAATACAAAATTGAAAGGTAGGTGGGAAATCTTACATGAAAATCCAAGCATGATCGCAGACACAGCGCATAACGTAAGCGGATTGAGCGAATTAATGGATCAAATTTCAAGTAAAAATTTTGATCAATTATATATTATTTTGGGAATGGTTGCTGATAAAGATATTGAAAAAGTGCTTTCAATATTACCCAAAACAGCAAAATACATCTTTTCTGAAGCTAATAATCCAAGAGCCTTACGTGCTGGGGAATTACAGCAACTTGCAGAAAAGGCGAATTTAATAGGAGAGGTGTGCTCCGATGTCAATAAGGCAATGTCCAAAATTTTGAAGATCGCAGATAAAAATGATTTTATTTTAATAACAGGCAGCACCTATTTAGTGGCTGAAATAGATAATTTATAAATTGAGTAGAAGCAAACAACATAAGTACGACCTAGCAGAAGAATTAGATAATGTTATTCAAAGTCCCATGGATTTTCATTCTGCATGCAAAGGGAAATGGAAAAGCGATTTTTTCAAAAATGATCATCCCATTGTATTAGAAATTGGTTGTGGAAAAGGAGAGTATACTTTGGGACTAGGAAAATTATTTCCAGAAAAAAATTTTATAGGTGTAGATATTAAAGGAGATCGATTGGCATCTGGTGGACTGAATGCTAAAAAACAGCTATTAGACAATGTTTGTTTTTTAAGAATTCATGTTCAATTCATTACTGATTTTTTTAACGAAAATGAAATTGATGAAATTTGGATTACCTTTCCTGATCCAAGACCTAAAGATAGAGATGAGAAAAAGCGATTAACGAATCCATTTTTTTTAGAAAAGTATCATTTGATATTAAAGCCAGAAGGATTACTCCATTTAAAAACAGACTCAGATTCGTTATTTGATTATTCGATTGAAACAATAGAAAAACCCCAATGGGAAAAGTTAGTTTTAACAAAAGATTTGTATCAATCAACTTGGAACAATGATCACTTTGGTATAAAAACTCGATTTGAAGAAATATTTTACAACAAAGGTTTTTCCATCAAATATTTAAGAGCCGTTAACAAAAAAGAGGCCCGATAAGGCCTCTTTTAAAAATATTACTTTTGGATGAATTAACCAACACGTGCAATTAAATCTGCAGCACGAGATGAATATCCAAATTCATTATCATACCAACCAACTACTTTCACCAAAGTTCCCATAGTTGAAGTTAATTTTGAATCGAAAATACAAGAGTGAGAATTTCCAATGATATCAATTGAAACGATTTCATCTGTTTGGAATTCTAAAATACCTTTCATAGATCCTTCTGAAGCTTTCTTCATCGCAGCATTGATTTCATCTGCAGAAACTTCTTTCTTCAAAATAGCTGTAAATTCAGTTACAGAACCATCTGGAGTAGGAACACGCATAGAGCTACCATCTAATAAACCTTTCAAGTGAGGTAAAACTAAACCTACTGCTTTAGCAGCACCTGTTGAAGTTGGAATAATAGAATAAGCTGCAGCACGAGCACGACGCAAGTCAGCATGTGGTGCATCTTGTAAGTTTTGATCTGCAGTGTATGAGTGGATTGTTGACATATATCCTTTCTCTAAACCAAATGCATCATCTAAAACTTTAGCCATTGGGGCTAAACAGTTAGTTGTACAAGAAGCGTTTGAAATGATTGTCATTTCGTCTGTCAAAGTATCTTCGTTAACACCTAAAACTACTGTTGGAACATTTCCTTTAGCAGGAGCGGAGATAATTACTTTACGAGCACCAGCAGTTAAATGTTGTCCAGCACCAGCCTCATCTACAAAACGACCAGTTGATTCTAAAACTACATCGATTCCTAAAGCACCCCAAGGTAATAATTTAGGATCACGCTCAGCTAAAGCTTTGATAGATTTACCATTTACTGTAATTGAATCCGCATCAGAAGTAACAGTACCGTTAAAACGACCGTGAACTGAATCATACTTTAACAAATGAGCTAAAGTAGCATTATCTGTTAAATCATTAATTGCAACAATCTCAACATTCTCCTTCTCTAACAATCTGCGAAAAGTAAGTCGACCAATACGACCAAAACCATTAATAGCAACTTTAATTTTTTTCATTGAATAAATTAATTTGATTTCCTGTAAAAATCAAAAATACCGATTTTTCATTAGAATAACAAAATTTGAATCGAAAATGTGCATTTAAAGAACCTAAACAAGCAATATACAAAAGTAAACAAGCAGATATATAATTAGCCCTACAACTAATTACATATAAAATTCGCTTGAATACGTTTTTTATTCAAAAATATTTTGCATATTTGCATATAGAATTTCACTGCAATTCAAAAGGGCAGGAGTTCTGACAGAATGTCACTTGTCTTTTTAGCTAAATTATCCGGCTTTTTTCACAAAATTTTATTTGGAATAAATTATCAGTTAACTGATAATCAATAAGTTAACTTATTAAAGTTGAAGTTAAA
>JBJTNH010000121.1:0-4905 GCA_046073945.1 Aquirufa sp.
AATAGAACCATTTCCTTTATCAGTATAGGTTGCAGCAAAAATAAAGGTACCTGGCTTGCCTTTGTCTGAAGTTACATACTCTCCTTTGATTGGCTTAGATGCTTTTTTCGCATCTCCCAGACTCAAAATATATTGAACAATTTCCTTCGCATCAGAAGTTGAAATCTGCGGATGGGCTGCCATTACTTGCTCTCCCCAAACTCCTCCTCCACCATTGATGATTTTCTTCGACAAGGTCTCGATGTTTTGAGCATTCGATTTGTATTTCTTGCTTACGTCTATCCAAGATGGTCCAATGGATTTTTTCTCCTTGGCATGGCAAGTCTTGCAATCCGACAAATCCATCAAACGCTTTCCGGAAGAAAACGAAGTATTGGCTTGATGACCTTGCGCAATTACCGTTTTATCATAACCTTCCAAATAATCAATGCTTAACAAAACATCTTCCGCAGGAATTTTATTGGTTTTACTTGAACCGTCTTCTTTATCATTGACACTCACTTCATATTTAACTGTTTTATCATTCCAATAAAATGATTTATTCCCTTCAAAAGTGACATCAACTTTTGGAATTTCATTTCCAACAATCAAATTAACACTAGCAGATCCTACATTACCCTTGGCATCTTTCACCTTCAAAACCGCTTTATATTTTCCAGGTTTTGAATACGTAAAGGTTGGATTAGCAGCTGAAGATGTTTGACCATTACCAAAATTCCACTGATAGGTAATTTTATCCCCATCATAATCCAACGTTCCTTCAGATGAGAATTTCACCGTCAAAGGCGCTGCACCTACTTTCTTGTCGGCTTTCATTTCCACCTTTGGAATACGATTCCCAGGGTTATATTCTAATTTGTATAAAACCGCCTCATCATTTTGTGCAAACCAATTAGGTCCATACTCCAAACCATACAATGCTCCATCTTTATTGAATTGCATATCCATTGGATGCGAGAAAGTCATGTTAGGTAAAAATCTTTCCATTTGGACAAAATCACCTTTTTCATTCATCGAAACCGTGTAAATAATGTCTCTCGCCCAATCATAAGCAAATAATTTACCATCATAATAAGATGGGAATTTCACCGAAGAATTTTTAGCATAATCTTCGCTATAATACACAGGACCTGCCATCGCATTTCTTGAACCTTTACTAATTACAGGGCCAAATTCTGGAGAATCTGCGTAAGGATAATAAATAAACGCTTTTTGAGCTTTTGGCAAATGAGCAAAACCCGTATTATGTGGTGATGTATTCACTGGCGCCATCGGATCATATTTCGCCCAAGTTGAATCTTTGGCAAAATCCCTTTGATTGTACGCCTTGTTGTCGGCAACAAACAAAGGCCATCCAAAATACCCTGCTTGACGTGCTTGATTCACTTCATCATGTCCTCTTGGACCATATTTCTCGGTCGATTCGCCTGCATCTGGCCCTACTTCACCCCAATACAAAAATCCCGTTCTTTGGTCTACAGAAATACGGTAAGGATTTCTATTTCCCATCACATAAATTTCTTGCTTGGCATGGTAAATTTTATTCGGATATAAATTATCAGAAGGAATCGTGTATGTACCATCATCTTGTGGTTTGATACGTAAAATTTTTCCTCTTAAATCATTGGTATTTGAACTTGTTGCTCTTGCATCCCAACCTGCACGTCCTTCTCTATTGTCTGAAGGTGAATATCCGTTTGAATCAAATGGATTCGTATCATCACCTGTCGACAAATATAAATTACCTGCTTTATCCCAAGCAATCGATCCTCCTGTATGGCAACATCCTGTTCTCTTTACTGGAACACGTAAAATTACTTTTTCAGAACTCATCACCAAAGTATCATTCACATCATCATAGACAAATCTTGATAAATGTTGCGCTGTATCTGCTTGGCCCGTTTGTGGCGAATAGAACAAATAAATCCACTTATTTTTATTGTAATTGGGATCAACATTAACACCCATTAAACCATATTCAAATTTAGAAAACACGTTCAAATCGGCAATTACTTTTGTTTTACCTTTCTTTGGATCATACATTTTCAAAAGTCCTTTTCTCTCACCAAAAAAGATTTTACCCCCATCAGTCACTGCTAATTCGGTTGGTTCATCCAAACCTTTATCTAAAATAGTTTTCGTAAAACGATTATCTTCCGGCAAAACGCCTGTTCTTAATTTCTTGTTGTAATTAAAATCGCCAATTGAAATCCATTGCAAACCTCCCCAAATATGATCTAATACCAAAGGCTCCGAAAAAGTCTCATCTGTATGTCCCCAATTGGTGTAAAAAGCCCTTCCCCCATCGTATTCATGGTACCAAGCCATCGGATGGAAATCGCCCATTTTACCATCTTTATAGGTTTTTTCATCAACAGTTACCAAAACTTTCACATCTTTATTGAAGTTTTTGATATCATAAAATTCATCTTTACGATCGAAAGATTCTGGCATGTGAGCTGTTGAAATATGTGATTTATCCAACACATGCATTTTACCCACTTGTACATTTGGGCGACCTGGATGAGAAGCAAACTGCCCCCCTGCCAATTTCGTGTACCAAGGCCAATCATATTCCGTATCTGTTGCTGCATGAATTCCCATGTAACCACCTCCCGCTTGAATAAAACGCTCAAATTCATTTTGCTGAGCATCGTTCAACACATTTCCCGTTGTGCTTAAAAACACAACAGCACGGTATTTTTTTAAATTATTTTCTGTGAAAACAGAGGCATTTTCTGTTGTGTCAGCCTGAAATCCTTTTTCAGCTGCCATTTTCAAAAATGCAGCCTTACCTGCTTTGATAGATGCATGTCTAAATGCTTTGGTTGAAGAAAAAACCAATACCTTTTTCCCTTTCAACACATTAAGCGTTTGAGCAAAAGAACTTTGAAAAATGAATAAGGATAAACAAAAACTCAAGACTATTCGGGAAATTCCGAAGCAAGTTGATTTCATAAAAATAAGTTTAGATAAATACTAGCTGGCAAATTAAGATTAAAACCGAAATTTTCGATTATTTTTATCAAAAAAATTTATATCCTATGAAGAATCTATTCGCAATTTGCCTGTCTTTATTTTTGGCATGGAACCTAAACGGCCAATCATGTTGCTTCGTCAAAAAAGATGAAATGCAATTATTAGCCAAAAACAAAGCCTTTCAAAAATCACACGCACTGCCCAAAGCCTATCACCATATCAGTAAAGCAGGTGGCAAAATGGTAGAATTTTCTACTCCCGATGGCAAAAAAGCCAATGGATTTTACCTTGAAGCGGCACAACCTACTTCTTATACTTTATTTGTTTTCCAAGAATGGTGGGGATTAAATGATCACATCAAAAGAGAAGCGGAACATTTTTATTCCACCTTGGGCAATGTGAATGTTTTAGCCATTGATATGTATGATGGCAAAGTAGCTACAACACGCGAAGATGCAGGAAAATACATGGCGGAAGCAAATCCAGCCCGTTTAGAATCTATCATCAAGGGTGCCATGGCTTATGTAGGTCCCAAAGCAAAAATTGCAACCGTTGGATGGTGTTTTGGTGGCGGACTATCATTAAAAGCTTCTATTCTAGCTGAAAAACAAGCTGTTGCTTGCGTGATGTACTATGGAATGCCTATCCGTGATGTCGAGCAATTAAAAGGCCTTAATACGGATGTTCTAGGACTTTTTGCAGGAAAAGAACAATGGATCAATCCAAAAGTAGTAGCAGAATTCGAAGCGAGCATGAAAGCCGCTGGTAAAAAAGTTACCGCAAAAATCTTTGACGCAGAACATGCCTTCGCAAATCCATCTAACCCCAATTTCGACAAAAAAGCTACTGAAGAAGCTTGGAATTTAGCGATTGGGTACTTTAAGGAGAGACTGAAATGATGTAAGAGGTAAGAGGTAAGAGGTAAGAGGTAGAGAGAAAAAAGAAAAGACCTCTTACCTTTTACCTCTTACCTTTTACCTAATACTAAACCCAAGTGCCCCATAAAATTCTCCGAACCAAACAGCTTGTTCGGCATGATCGACCGATCTTCCAGTAGTTCGGATATCCCATAAATTGGTGTAACCGCCTTTGACTGTTGTTTCGAAAAATAACAATTTGGTTAAATTTAAACGCAAACCTGTTTTTATTGAAGCGCCAGCACCGGCGATATTCCACAAATTATTTTTACCAATGGTAAACAAGCGCACATCTGAACGTGGTACCATTAAACCAATTCCCCCACCATTGATCCAATCCAATTGAAATTGTCCTTTTTGAGATTTCCAAAGGTTTTGATAATGTTCTAATTCAATGGACGCATAATTGAATCCATCCGTATGTTCAAATTGCAAGAAATCTTCTGAATTAATTCTAAAAGGGGTATTGGAACTATATTGTTTTGCATAAGCTGGATTCACAGCAAATGCGGGGTTTGAAACTTGAGTAGAAATAAAACCACTTATGTGAGAATCTTGATCGGGTTCCATGACATATTTCATATGATCCCAACCAATTGAAATAGACAAATTATCCTTCAAAAAATAACCCCCATGAAAATTAAATTGTGGAATCGAAAACAAAGAAGGATTCAAATAAGTTGTAAATCCATCAAAAGTAGTTGGCATATCTGTTGACTGAACTTTTGATAAAGTAAAATCATAACCAGGACCTACAAATTTAATATCTGAATTGGCATAATTCGATCGATTATATCCCCAATGAACGTAAAAACTACCTTTTTTATGTATTTTCGTTTTAGTTTGGCTATTTCCAAAAAATGGAAAAACTAAGAATAGTAATAAAAAGAACTTAGGCATATTTTAAAAAATAAATGATTCCATCAAAAAGGAAAAAAATAGTTAATATCGCACAGAAGCGTAATATTTTCATTTTTTCGCAAATGTAAAATTGCTAATTTTTGGCCAT
>JBJTNH010000122.1:0-16640 GCA_046073945.1 Aquirufa sp.
ATACGACCCATATTCACCAATGATTTCTCATCTGCAGAAGGGTTGATGTATTTTTTATAGATATCCAAGGTAAAGATGGTTGAAATAGAGTTTGCTTTACCCGCTAGAGAAGCTACCACAGCAGCTGTTAAAGCAGCAAATGATAAACCTCTTAAACCCACAGGTAAAATATTTAATAAGACGGGGTAGGCATTATCTTGATTTACCACACCATCTTTTAGCATTTCTTGTTGGAACATACCATCTTGGTGCAATAAATAAGCAGCGATACCTGGAAGAACAACAATGATAGGCATCATCATTTTCAACATTGCAGCAAACAATAAACCATTTCTGGCAGTAGGCAAATCAGCCCCTAGGGCACGTTGTGTGATATACTGGTTACATCCCCAATAGTTTAAGTTGATGATCCACATACCACCGATTAATACCGTTAATCCAGGCAAACTAGGATAATTAGCATTCCCTTTATTCAAAATCATGTGGAAATGATCTGGAGCTTTATTTACCAAATGTGATAAACCATTGATCACACCTTCTCCACCGAAATGGTCACTCACCATATTCAAAGCCAAATAAGAAGTAGCTAAACCACCCAAGACTAAGAAGAACACTTGAATAACATCTGTATAACCAATTACCTTCATTCCACCTAAGGTAATGATGATGGCAAAGATGGCCATTCCAATCATACAAACGGTGAAATCAATTCCTGAAACGGTAGTAACGGCCAAGGCTCCCAGATACAAAATGGAGGTTAAATTAACGGTGATATATAACATCAACCAGAAAACAGCCATGATTAAGCTCACGGTTTCATTGTAACGTTGTGTTAGAAATTGGGGCATGGTGAAGATTTTATTCTTCAGATAAATCGGCATAAAGAAAATGGCTACAATTAATAAAGTAGCAGCTGCCATCCATTCATACGTAGCAATGGCTAAACCAATTTGGAAACCATTCCCCGACATTCCGATAAATTGTTCAGCGGAAATATTAGAGGCGATCAATGATGCTCCGATGGCCCACCAAGTCAAAGAACCTTCTGCCAAAAAGAAATCATTGGAAGAAGCCAATTTGCTTTGTTTTCTTTTGTAAATCCAGTAACCATAAGAGGCTACTACAACAAAATAAAATAGAAAAACGAGGTAATCTAAGGTCTGTAGTCCTTGTGTCTGCATAGAGTTGTTCTGTTTAGGGTAATAAATTTCACTAAAATAGTACTATTAGTGAGAAAATAAAAATATGCCAAAGTGGTTCATTCAATAATTCCCTAATAATTAACCCCCGGCCTCACAATCACTTTTTCTTCTCTATCTACAATGACTTGACCAGGGAGCAGGTTGCGTTTTGCTTCAACGACAAAAATTACAACAACAAATTTTATATTGTAATTTTTTTGCATTATTTACAATAAAAAAATTATAATTGTAAAAAAAAGTATATTTTTACAAAAACAACAAGATAATTGTAATTTGAAAATGGAAAATTTCAAATCAGGAAAATATATAAATCAAGGTTACTATAAAAGTTTTCAACCTGAATTGATCAATAAAAAATGGTTGTTAAACGACATGGAAATTCAATCACTTTTGTCTAAAGCAGATAGACAACTGGGGCGATTAGATATGTATAGCGAATACATTCCTGATATTGATTTATTCATTAGCATGCACGTACTAAAGGAAGCAACTCAAAGTAGTCGCATTGAAGGAACGCAAACGAATATGGAAGAAGCGCTTTTGGACAAAGAGGATGTAAGTATAGAAAAACGTGAGGATTGGGATGAAGTTCAAAATTACATTACTGCAATGAATAAGGCTATTGATCTATTAAAAGAAATTCCTTTTTCAAGCCGCTTGATCAGAGAAACACATAAAGTTTTACTACAAGGGGTAAGAGGTAAACATAAATTACCAGGTGAATTTAGAACAAGTCAAAACTGGATTGGTGGTGCTTCGATCAGTGATGCGGTTTTTGTTCCGCCAGCTCAGGCTAGTATTGTAGAATTAATGAGCGATTTAGAGAGGTTTACGCACAATGAAGAAATTTTATTACCTGATTTATTGAAAATAGGATTGATCCATTATCAATTCGAAACTATTCATCCCTTTTTAGATGGAAATGGTAGAGTAGGCAGATTATTAATCACATTGTATTTAGTTGATAAAGAAATTTTAAAACAACCGATTTTATATTTATCTGATTTTTTCGAAAGAAATAAAACCTTGTATTATGATAATTTAATGCGGGTGAGAACGCATCATGATTTAAAACAATGGTTAAAATTCTTTTTAGTTGGAGTCATTGAAACGGCTAAAAATGGAGTGAAAACATTTGATGATATTTTAAAATTAAAAGCACAGTCAGAAAGCGCAATTCAGCAATTAGGAACACGTGCAAATAACATTCTAAAGGTTTTAAATTACTTGTTAAAACGTCCAATTGTAGATGTAAACAAGATAATTGAAGTAACAGAAGTTTCACAAAAAACGGCTTACAACATCATTGAAGAACTAGTAAAATTACACATTCTTGTAGAAGTTAGTGGCGCCAAAAGAGGTAAAGTATATGCCTTTAAGAAATACTTGAACTTATATAATTAACAAGGGCCTCACAATCACCACTTCTTCCCTATCTACGATGACTTGACCAGAGAGCAGGTCGCGGGTTTTGCGGACATATTTTTTGGGGGTGACAATGACTGGACACAGGGTCTCCGTTTGACGTTTGGAAAAATAAGCGGCTAAACTGGCTGCTTGCTCAATGACAAATTTGGGAACGGTTTGATTTTGGGGATTACGTATCACCACATGGGACCCTGAAACATCCCGCGCATGTAACCACAAATCATTCTTTTTAGCATATTTTAATGTCAATAAATCGTTGTTCTTGGCATTTTTGCCGACCCAAACCGTCCAACCGGAAATAGTAAACTCCTTAAATGGTAATTCCTCTGCATCTAATTTCTGTGTATTCTGAGGTTGAATCCATTTCAAAAATGGCTTTAAGGCTTTTTTGGTGGTGCATTGTTCAAGCTCAATAATTGCTTTTTCTAATGCTTCTATTTCGGCATTTTTAGCATCCACCTTGGCTTGCCAATTGGCTAATTCTTTGGCCACATTTTTCGACTTGCGGTAATAATTTTCTGCATTTTGGACGGGACTTAAACTCGCATTTAATTTGATTTTCAAAGGCTTATTCCGATAAAAATCCAGCAATTCAACACTTTTCGCCCCTTCAGGAATGGCATGTAAATTGGCCATTAAAATATGTCCTATTTCATCCAATGCTACATTCTCTTCTCTAATTGTTTGCTGTTTCAACAATTCCTCCCGGTATAAAATCGCACGAAGATGTAGTTTCTCTAAGTTGGAATGAATGAGGTTTTTTTCTTTTTTAAATTCCCCGACAGACCAATGAAATGCATACAATTGATTAAGCGCTTCAATGGGGTCATTGGTTTTACAAAATACATGTTCATGCGTTTCCAACAAGGTCAAACTGACCCCTTTGGCATGCTCATAAATATAAAAATTGGCCAAAGACAATTCATGCAATAATTGCTGAATCAATTTCCAACGGTGTTCAGAATTCAAATCCTCAAAACCTTTTTCTTTTAACCAAGCCTGGCATTCCTTCCCAAAGGTGGGAAACAAGGCATTGGGCTCTGAATCATGGGCCACAAAATTGTCAAAACTTTGATCCAAAGGGCGATCCAAGGTATTTAAAAGAATCGCCTCGTCCTTTTTTAAGCGTTTTTGGAATTGCGAAATGTACGTGTCATCTTGAAACAAAACCACATTTGCTCTATTTCCATACAACTTGAAAAGCATTACATAAGAGCCTAAAAAATGAAAGGCAAAAGCTCTTTCATTCTCAAACATTTGCACTTCCTGCACTTCCGCCAATAACAAATCAGAAAACAAGTCGACCGAATTACGACCTGCGCGGTGAAAAGATTCAGGAAATTGTAAAATGGAGAACTGGGCACCCAAACAACATTTGATCCAAAAATCATCACCATTTTGTCGCTCAAAACCTAAGACCAATTCATCCTTTTCTTGCGAAAAACATTGCTTCAATCGGGCATAGAGCAACTTTTGCCTCAATTCTTTGGCCAAAACCCTCAAGAAATAATAATTATTATGCATGTTTTATGAAAAGTACTTTTGAAATTTAAGCCTAAATTTGTGTCAAACAATTTCCGAATGAACACCATGACTTCCTATTTAACTTTGCGAGAAAGCGCAGAAGGACTCTACAAAGATAAAGGAAGTAAATTCATCGCTTATAGCTTTCCTGTAAAAGATCTGGAAGAAATCAAGGAAATAATTTCATTGTTAAAAATTGAACATCCTAAAGCCAGACATGTCTGTTATGCTTATCGATTAGGAAATACTCCCGAAGAAGCTCGTTCTAATGACGATGGAGAACCCTCTGGAAGTGCAGGAAAACCTATTTTGAATACACTTATTTCCAAAAATTTATACTTTTCATTGGTTGCTGTGGTACGCTATTTCGGAGGAACGCTCTTGGGAGTACCCGGTTTAATTCATGCTTATAAAGAAGCTAGTTTGGACGCTTTAAAAGAAGAAAATATCTTTCTGAAAGAACCTGAAAAAATCATTCAAATCGAATTCAACTATTTTCAGCTCAATGATGTGATGAAAATTTGTAAAAAAGAGCCCATTAAAATTATTAATCAACAAATCAATAATACCTGCCTCTTCGAACTTAGCTTTAAATTAAGCGATGAAGATATCGTTTTTTCAGCCTTAAAGGATTATATTTAATGCCTAAAACAAAATTTATTGAAAATAAATTAACTTGCGCTCAGCTGTGCTAAGTGCATACTATAAATATATAAAAAACTATCTTGCGCTCAGCTGTGCTGAGTGCACACTATGAAAAAAACATGTTGTTTTTACAATAAGTACAAAAACAGAATGTTTTTACAATAGTACACACTCAGCACAGCTGAGCGTGAGAAGTTAATGTTTATAAAATAATCCACACTCAGCACAGCTGAGCGTGATGATGAGTAAAATTTTAATTTAAACCTATCAAAATGAATTATTTTAAATTATTCCGTACTCCACACGGGCACATTATTCAGGCGTCTTTTTCTGAAAAATCGGTCTTTCATCACAGCCTTGCTTGGGACGATTTTATTAATCAAAAAGATTTATTTCTAGCTTGCCAATCGGAATTTAATCGAGGTACAGAAGTGGATTTCAATCAATACGAAATTCTACATCCTGTTCATCAACAAGAAATTTGGGCAGCAGGCGTTACCTATTTACGCAGCAAGGTGGCCAGAATGGAAGAATCGAAAGAATCGGGTGGAGATACTTTTTATGACAAAGTTTATTCTGCTGAAAGGCCCGAAATTTTTTATAAAGGAAATGCCCACCGTGCTGTGGGAAATGGCGGTGAAGTTCGAATTAGAAAAGATTCTGCGTGGAATGTTCCAGAACCTGAATTAACCTTATTTGTCAATTCACATAAACAATTGGCTGGTTACACCATTGGCAATGATATGAGTAGCCGTGATATTGAGGGAGAAAATCCCTTGTATTTACCGCAGGCAAAAGTCTATGATGGAAGCGCAGGTATTGGGCCTTGTTTATTGGTTACAGAAGAGCCTTTGGCGCCTGAAACTGTGATTGATATGCGCATTTTTAGAGAAAAAGAACTCGTTTTTCAAGGAGATACCCAGATTTCTCAAATGAAAAGAACCCATTTGGAATTAGTGGAATACTTAACTCGAGAGTGCAGCTTTCCTAAAGGCACTTTTTTAATGACAGGAACCTGTATTGTTCCAGATCCACCCTTCACACTTCAAGCAGGAGATCGAATAGAAATACAAATTGAACCCATTGGAACATTGGTACAAATCGTCGCAAAATGAATTTAACAGGAGAACAAATTATTGGGAATCATTTTTCCAAAAAAGGAAGTAAAACGTTTCAAGGAATAGAAGCCGTAAAGGGTGCTGTTATCGGGACTCAGTTCCATGAAGCAACCGTAGAAGAAGTGGATGAAGCCATCGCTTTGGCGCAAAAGGCTTTTAGAGCAATGTTGAAAATTTCAGATGCACAAAGAGCTCTGTTTTTGGAACAAATAGCAAGTGAGATTCTTGCCATTGGAGATGTATTAATAGATATGGCTTGTTTAGAAACAGCCTTGCCCAATGCTCGAATTACGGGAGAAAGAGGCAGAACAACGGGTCAAATTCAAGCCTTTGCTAATTTCATAAAAGAAAAATCATGGAGAAAAGAAATCATAGATGAAGCCATGCCCGATAGACAGCCATTGCCTAAACCGAGATTGGTGCAGAAACAAATCGCTTTAGGTCCGGTTGCTGTATTTGGAGCGAGCAATTTCCCTTTGGCATTTTCAGTAGCGGGCGGAGATACCCTTTCAGCTTTAGCTGCTGGTTGTCCAGTTATTTTCAAAGCACACCCCGCTCATCCCAATACTTGTGAAATGGTTGGTAGAGCCATTCAAAAGGCTGCTCAAAATACCCAAATGCCAGAAGGCATTTTCTCTATGATTCATGCAAATAGTCATGAAATCGGAGGCTATTTGGTGAAACACCCTGGTATACAAGCGGTTGCTTTCACAGGTTCTTACCGAGGAGGCAAAGCCTTGTTCGATTTAGCCGTCAAAAGGGATCAACCAATCCCTGTTTATGCAGAAATGGGAAGTATAAATCCGGTGGTTTTATTGTCTGAAAAATTAAAAAATGAAGCCGAAAACTTAGCGGCTCAACTTAGTCAATCCGTTTGTTTAGGACAAGGTCAATTTTGTACCAATCCAGGTTTGATTCTTATTCAAAAAGGAGATGCAGGATTTTTAACACTATTGGCCAATCAATTGGACCAAATGAGTTTAGGAGCATTTTTAACGCAAGGGATAGGCCAAGCTTTTGAACAAGGAAGTTTGCATTTAGATCAACACCAAGCGGTTCAGAGACTGACAAAAGCCCATGTTCCTTCGCCAAGTTTATTTGTTGCAACAGCCAAACATGCCATGAAACATCCTGAAATATTGGAAGAAGTTTTTGGCCCAAGTACCTTGGCTATTGTGGCAGATGACCGTGCAGAATTGTTGCAATTAATTGAAAAATTACCTGGTCAATTGACAGGAACTATTCAAGGAACTGATCGTGAAATCGAAGCATTTCCTGAATTAGTAGAAGAATTAAGTTTAAAAGTTGGCCGAATTTTATTGAATGGCTTCCCTACCGGAGTAGAAGTTTCTCCAGCCATGGTTCACGGAGGCCCCTTCCCTGCTACAACAGATGCAAGAAGCACGTCCGTCGGTACACAAGCCATTTATCGATTCACAAGACCCATTTGTTTTCAGAATTTTACCTAACATATTATACAAATTAACCATGAACGCACACGAGATAGATTACCAAATTTTTGGAGAAGAAATGCAATATGTGGAAATCGAATTAGATCCACAGGAAGTAGTAATTGCTGAGGCAGGAGGATTTATGATGATGGAGGACGGGATTAAAATGGAAACCATTTTTGGAGATGGAAGCAATCAACAATCCGGCTTTTTAGGCAGCTTATTGAATGCAGGTAAACGAGTTTTGACCGGAGAAAGTTTATTCATGACTGCATTTCAAAACCAGGGTTATGACAAGAAAAAAGTTTCCTTCGCTGCGCCATATCCGGGGAAAATCATCCCAATCGATTTAAATGAGTACAATGGGAAGTTTATTTGTCAAAAAGATGCTTTTTTATGCGCTGCCAAAGGTGTTTCTGTAGGCATTGAATTTTCTAAAAAAATTGGCCGAGGTTTATTCGGAGGAGAAGGCTTCATCATGCAAAAAATTGAAGGAGACGGTTTAGCTTTTGTCCATTCGGGTGGAACTTTGGCAAAAAAAGAATTGAAAGCTGGAGAAATTATGAGAATTGATACAGGCTGTGTAGTGGGTTTTACACAAGATGTTGATTTTGATATTGAATTTATCGGTGGGATAAAAAACACGATATTTGGTGGAGAAGGGGTTTTCTATGCAACTTTGAGAGGTCCAGGAACGGTCTATATTCAGTCTTTGCCATTTAGTCGACTTGCAGGTAGAATTTTAGCTAATGCTCCTCATATTGCAGGTGGAGGCAAGGAAGAAGGAAGCCTTTTGGGTGGATTGGGTAGAATGATGGATGGGGATAATTTTTAATGAGGTAAAAGGTAATAGGTAAAAATGCGAATTAAGAGTCAAAATATCTGATTTTCACTTCTCTAATCACCTCTTATTTTTTCAAACTGATCAATGAACTTTTGGTTATTCCCAACGAAAGATTTGAACGTAGCGGTAGGCGGAGCTTTGACAATGCGCAAGGGCGATGTGCGTCAGGGTCAAAGAAAATAGCCGAGAGCAAAGTGAAAATCGGTCAGCCGACAGGCTGATTCGTCTTGGATTAACTTGCGACAAATAAGTTTTTTTGTTTCTTTTTTTTCAAAAAAAGAAATGCCATAGAAAATGAATTAGCCAGAAAATTGCATTGTTGGCAAGAAAAAGGACAATTAATTTTAGTTTAGCCACAATTATTGGAAAAGATCCGGAACTTCATTTTTTAACCCTTGATTCGCATTAAGAGATAAAAGGTAATTTAGAATGTAAAATTAAAAAGATTTAATAATGAAATCTACAGGAAATAATAAACAAGTCAGGATTTAGATAATTGAATACCAAACGGTGTTCTTTATCAATTCGCATTGATTTAAAACCCGTTAACTCGTATCTCAATGATTCAGCTTTAGCCAAAGTAGAATCTGGATTTCTGGAAAGTTCTTTCAATAAATCATTGATTTTTTTAAGAACTTTCTTGTCTTTCTCCTGCCAATATAGATAATCCTCCCAAGCTTGTTTGCTGAAAATTAATCGCATAAATCTTCCACATTTTTCGTAATTGTCGAACCACTTGATTCTTCAATCGACCTCAATAAATGTTCCCTATTAGCTTTTGTTGAAAGCAAATATTGTGTCTCTTGAATGGAATTATATTCTTCCAAAGAAATCATAACTACTGCCTGATCATTACTTCGACTCATAATAACCGTCTCGTGGTCTTGGGTTATTTGGTCAAGATATTTTTTCATATTATTTCGAAAATCTGTCATATTAGTGACTACCATAATGAACGTATTTAAGTACATACAAATGTACTTATTTATGTTCATTATTTAATGGATCAAATATAATAAGAATCAAAAATGAAAGCAAAACTCATCAGTGGATTATCAAAATCTAGATAAAATGATGGATGGGGATAATTTTTAATAGGGAAGAGAGAGTAGAGAAAACAGAAAGAAAACTTCGTGCCTTTGTGTTAAAACTACCTTTCTATTTTAACACAAAGGGATCACAAAGCCCTCCATAAGGAGGATAGCTTAAAAAATTAAATTTCTACAATTACATTTTCAAAAATCAAATTTCCTTCTTTGTCAATATCCATTAAAACGGCAGAATCTTTTTGGATTTTACCTGATAAAATGGCTTTAGACAATTCATTCAAAACCGCTCTTTGTAACACACGTTTCATCGGACGACCTCCATATTGTGGGTCAAATCCTTCTTTAGCTAATTTCGACAATGCGGCATCCGTTGCATCCAAAGTGATGTTTTGTTCTGCCAAACGCTTTTGAATTTCTTTGAATTGAATACTCAAAATCTGTTTCGCATGGTCCTCAGTTAATGGTTCAAACAAGACCACTTCATCCACACGATTCAAAAACTCAGGTCGAACTTGTTGTTTCAACAAGGCCATCACTTCTTCTTTGGTCTCTTCCAATATAATCGCATTGTTCCAACCTTCCATTTGCGACATCTTCTCTTGAATCAAATGTGACCCAATATTGGAAGTCATGATGATAATGGTATTTTTGAAATTGGCTGTTCTTCCTTTATTATCCGTCAAACGGCCTTCATCCAACACTTGCAATAAGATATTCCAAACATCTGGATGCGCTTTTTCAATCTCATCCAACAATACCACAGAATAAGGTTTTCTTCGAACTGCTTCGGTCAATTGTCCCCCCTCATCATAACCTACATATCCCGGAGGCGCTCCAATTAAACGGCTAACCGCATGTCTTTCTTGGTACTCCGACATATCAATTCTTACAATCGCATTTTCATCATTGAATAAATACGATGCCAAAGATTTAGCCAGTTCCGTTTTACCCACACCCGTTGTACCTAAAAAAATAAAGGAACCAATCGGACGTTTTGGATCTTGTAAACCCGCTCTCGAACGACGAACCGCATCAGAAACCACTTCAATCGCTTGATCTTGCCCAGCAACTCTTTTGTGCAGTTCATCTTCCAAATGCAATAATTTATCAATCTCCGTTTGAAGCATTTTGCTCACAGGAATTCCTGTCCACTTGGCCACTACCTCCGCCACATTTTCAGCTGTTACTTCCTCTTGCAACATTCCATTTTCACCAGCCGACTGCGTTTGCAATTGTTTCAATTTTGCTTCTGATTCCACCAAACGCCCATATCTAATTTCAGCTACTTTTCCGTAATCCCCTTGGCGTTCCGCTTGTTCAGCTTCCAATTTTAATTTATCAATCGCCTCTTTTTCTTTTCGAATATTATCCAAAACAGATTTTTCTGCCTGCCATCTGCCTTTTAAAGCATCGCGTTTTTCAGAAAGATCCGCTAACTCGCGACTCAATATCGTTTCCTTTTCCTTGTTATTTTCTCTACGAATCGCTTCACGTTCAATTTCCAATTGCATGATTTTTCGCTGAATATCATCAATTTCCTCCGGCACTGAATCTATTTCCAAACGCATTTTCGCTGCAGCTTCGTCCATTAAGTCAATGGCTTTATCTGGTAAAAAACGATCTGAAATATATCGATTCGACAATTCAACAGCTGCAATAACTGCATCATCCTGAATACGAACTCCATGGTGCAACTCGTATTTATCTTTGATACCTCTCAAAATTGAAATCGCATCGGCTACATCGGGTTCATCGACAATGACTGCTTGAAAACGACGTTCCAAAGCTTTGTCTTTCTCAATGTACTTTTGATATTCTTTCAAAGTGGTAGCTCCAATCGCATGCAATTCTCCCCTTGCCAAAGCTGGCTTTAAAAGGTTGGCTGCATCCATAGCACCTTCGCCTCCGCCACCTGCGCCAATCAACGTATGAATCTCGTCAATGAACAAAACAATCTCTCCATCCGAGTCCGTCACTTCTTTGATAACCGCTTTTAGACGCTCTTCAAATTCTCCTTTGTATTTTGCCCCAGCCACTAAAAGACCCATGTCTAGCGACATAACGATTTTAGATTTCAAATTTTCAGGGACATCCCCTGATACAATTCTTTGAGCTAAACCTTCAACAATGGCGGTTTTACCCACACCCGGTTCGCCTAATAAGATGGGATTATTTTTGGTACGTCTTGATAAAATCTGCAAAACACGACGAATTTCTTCATCACGACCAATCACAGGATCAATTTTTCCTGCCTTAGCCAACTCATTCAAATTCTTACCATATTTTTCTAAAGATTGGTAAGTACCTTCTGCATGTGGATCGTTCACTTTTCTATTTCCTCTAAGTTCTACAATAGCATTCTTAAAATTCTTCACAGTTAATCCAAGCGATTTTAATAAATCAGCTACGGAATCATTTCCGTCCAAAATCGACAGAAACAATAATTCTACACTTACGTAGGTATCTCCAAAATCAGCCATTAATTTATCCGCACGAGTCAAAGCCGCCTGCAATGCATTACTTGCATAAGGTTGAGCTCCTGAAACTTTGGGATAAGATGCTAAAATGGGTTGCAATTTCTCTTGAATTTGAGCAATAGTCAAACCCAATTTTTTTAGTAAAAAGGCGGAAGTTTGGGTATCATCTTGCAAAATGGCTTGCAATAAATGCCCTGTTTCAATGGCCTGCTGTCCATTTGAACTAGCCAGCTCCATTGCATTCTGAATAACCAAACCTGCTTGTGATGTGTAATTATTCGGGTTCATAATAATAATGTTTGAACCCACTATTGCAATTCAATTTCCAATGAAAGAAATCGGAAAAAATGACATCTTTTATTTGAAAAAATAGATAAATTTCAGCCAAAAAGTCGCATTTTATACTTAAACGACTTTGATATCAAACACATCTAATAAACCGGATAGCCCTTCTTTTGAAAATTTTGCTTGCTTTAATTTATTTCTTCTTGGGTCAATCGAATAATTGTAGGCTTCAGAAAAATCGGCTTTTTCTAAATTAGATTGGTCAAAAATTGCTCCTTGTAAATCGCAATTATTAAAAACGCTTTGACTTATATCTGATTCTGAAAAATCAATTTCATGTAACTGAGAATGGAAAAATCGTGTCTTTTTCAAATTCACTTTATAGAACGAGGACAAATTCAGACTACAATGATCAAAACTTACTTCAAATAAAAATGTATTGGCCTCCTCAAAACGCAAACCATGCAACTTACAATCTTTAAAATGCACTTTTCGAAAAGCTGTTTTATGGATTTTCGATACACTTAAATTACTGTTGATAAAAGTGCAATCAGTGAAAATAAAAGAAGAAAGGTCATTACTCCCTAGGTCACAGTTTTTAAAGGTACAGTGCTCATATTCCCCAAATTCTAAAGGATTGTTCGGGAATGAACGTTTTTCAAAAACTTGATTGACAAAATAAGGTTTGCTCATATATATGTCCCTAAAAAAGGGAATAAAAACTACTTTAATTTAGTATTAACAAAAAATTTCCGCAAGGTCAATGGACTGATTTTTTTATCTTCTAAAAGTCCAAAACGATTAATTAAATAAAAAGTAGGATTTGCCAAAGCATCATAGGTAGTTCTAACCTCATTGTTTTCCGGCATATTAACGTGAGCAAAATTTTCCGTTAATTTATATTTGTGGATGAAATTCGTCCATTCAGATTTGGGCAATCCTGGTTCATTGCAAACGGCATAACGTCCAATTTTCAACTTGAATGATTTCTGTAATTGTTTAATGGTACTGTCCATCAAAGGTACTTCAACTTGACAATGATCACAGGTAGGAGCATAAAAAACGATAACGGTATAATCGTAAAGTTTGGCAAATTCATGTAAATCTTGTTCCTTATCACTTGTGTCTTTTAGACTAATTTTAGGACTTAATAATCCCGTTTTTAATTCTTTTGAACTCGTAGAGGTTAAGGTTTTTAAAAGTTCCTCTTTTTTATCCTTTTTCAAAAAATCGCATTTGCTCTTTTGAACATGCTTCGTGATAAAGTTTTTATAGCCATCCACATTATTTTGAATATTTCGATTCTTCAAAATGGTATTAAAATAGTCAAAAACATAAGGATAGGCTTTTGTTTTACAGTTTAATTGAGAAAGTACCTGATCGACACCCACTTGAATGGAATCTGAATGAAGAGGGTAATAGGAAAGATACTCGTATAAAATATCCTTCATTTTCGGTGTAAATAACAATTTTGGAGCATTGAAATCAAAAGGCTTAACGAATGCTTTTCGTTTAGCCACGTCACGTCGACTCGGAACTGATTGATCCAACAAATTGGAGGTATTAAAATAGATATAAAGTGCATCCGCAGGTTTCAAGGATTTTAATGCAGTTGATCTAAATTCAATTAAGGCGTCTGTTTTCTTCTTAAAAAATTCTGCTTTTTGAGCTAAATTAAATTTACGGCCATATTTCATTTGCGCTTCATAAGAAGAATCAATGTCTGCAAATTGACTTTCTAAACGCTGATAATTCAAAAAAATCTTATTTTTTGCAGAAGTAATCTCAATGGTTTTCAAAAAATCACTTTCAGGAATGTTGATGTCAAACAGATCATTATCCTCTAAACTAAGAAAAACTTTTTCTTTCGTTTTGGGAAAATATAAATAGTAAATACCTCCCACGATGGAGTTTTTATTCCGGATAAATTTTGTTTTGCCGTTCAAAGGAATGGTATCTTTCGGAATATAGTTTTTATCGTCAAAAAGCGTTGATCTTAAATAAGCAACATCATTAGATTTGGAAACTTTGGTCGTAATTTTTAGCGTATATTGGGCTAATGAGATAAAAGGAATAACTATTAGTGAGAAGATAAATAAGATTTTTTTCATTTTTAGTGTTATGATATAATTGATAATGGTTTTTCAAATTTAGTAGCGACAGCTTGTAAAATTAAGGAAATAATCATAATATTTGAGAAAAATGTAGTTCAGAAATGAATATGAAATCAGATAATTTAATTGAAGGAGAGATCGCTGATTATGTATTAGAATCTTCCGGAATTCTGGTTTCTTATTCCAAGCCAGTCCGAAGAACAGTTGAGAATATTGCACGCAATATTGCTTTGGTTCAATCCATCACCCATCATCAACCTGCTCCATTATTGATATTTTTGAGCAAATCACCAGTACCCGACAAAGCAACAAGGAAATTTTCAAGTGAACAATTACCTTTCGTCTATAAAGCCATGGCAATGGTCTCAAAGCCAGGATTATCTGCCTTAATTATGCGACTTTTGTTTCAATTTCAGAATCCACCCATCCCCATGAAGTCTTTTACCAATGAAATAGAGGCCAGAGAATGGTTGAAAAAGTATGTGAATTAAACCCTTAAACAAAACAAAAATGAAGAAAAAATTATTAGCAGGATTGGTCGTTGTATTGATTGCCATCCAATTTGTCCCGACAGAGAAAAATGATTCGAATGATATGCAATACGACATATCAACCAAATATACCATTCCAGCAGATGTGGATGTTGTTTTAAAAAATGCATGTAACGATTGCCATAGTAATTCAACTACTTATCCTTGGTATTCAAACATACAACCGGTTGGATTTTGGTTAGACCATCATGTGAATGACGGGAAAAGACATTTGAATTTTTCTACTTTTACTAAAATGCCAATAGCCGTTCAAAACCACAAATTAGAAGAAGTGATTGAGCAAACGGAGGAAAAGGAAATGCCTATGCCTTCTTATACTTATTTTGGGTTACACTCGAATGCAAAATTGAGTGAAGAACAAAGAGCACTGATCATCAATTGGGCGAAAGGCGAGATGGCAAAATTAAAAGCAGCTTATCCAGCAGATAGCTTAAAAATGAAACCTAGAAAAAAAGCTTAATTAAGCCAATAGGGTGTCTTTCAGGTGGAAGGCACCTTTATTGTTTGTCGTTTATTATAAAAATCGAAGAAAAAAGGAGAAATTTGCATTCTACTAAATTCAAGTATTTGAATAATGCAAAAACATAAATTCTATTTCAACCGTTTCTTTTTAGTTATTTCTGCTGTCATGTTGTTTGCATTTCCTCAAGAACTACGAGCAGATTTTGCAGACAGCACTGCTAAAATATATCACATATCGGCAGCTGCCAACGTAACGAATAACGGAGTTTCCTTGTTGCCAACTTTTACTTTAGGTAAGCCCGCTGCCATTTTTGACTTATCGGTTGGGAATGAAAAAATCGCATTTGAACCACAATTTCGTTTTTCCTTGGAAGGCAAACCATGGTCTTTTATTTTTTGGTGGAGATATAAAGTGGCCAATACCAAAAACTTTAAATTTTCGATTGGCACGCACCCATCCGTTGCTTTTAGAAATTTTCAAATGTACGATTCTAAAGGGTCTACTGTGAACATTCTTGGACATCATCAATATTGGGCTACAGAATTTTCGCCTAATTGGACTCTTTCCAAAAACGTAAGCCTAGGAGTTTATTATTTATATTCTCATGGATTCAGTGAAGGCTCTACGAATAACACCAATTTCATCACTTTAAACAGCACCATTTCAAACATTAAGATTGTTAAGAATGTTTTTTTGCGTTTATATCCACAAGTTTATTTCTTAAAAATGGACGAAAAAAGCGGCTTTTACATAACGGAAACTTTAACCTTTAGCCATAAAAATTCCCCATTTTTCATTTCATCGGTATTGAACAAAAAACTTTCCTCAGATATCCCTGGAGATGATTTTATCTGGAATTTGAGTTTGCATTATGTATTCTCAAAGCGCTTCAAAAAGATTTGATTGTAATTTGCGTGTAAAAAATTAAGTCTATCAATGCGGCCTTGGTTTTTTTCCAGAAAAGCCAAATTTTCCGCTTGAAATTATCTGTTGCATCAATACATCAAATTTTTTAGACTGCTCTTTTGAACAGATAGATCGAATATCTTGAAAATGTTTAAAATTCAATTGATCTAATTCTCCATAAGCGTTCGTTAGATCCATTAAATGGGCATTTTTGATCGAGTCCGGGCTGTTTAATTGATAATAAGTAATTTTTGCTTTTTCGATTTTCCTTCGAATTTGAGCGGATTTATCTTGATGTTCTTTTACAAAGACCTCAAACTTGTTTCTTTGTTGCTCATCAAAATTGAGTTCATCAGCAATTACTTCTTTCAGTTGAGGCCCATCTAACATTCGTTGTTCATGTAAATGTCCCAACCAAAAAAACACCAAGGTTCCCAAATTGATGATTAAGATCAAAGCAAAAAGGAAAATCCACCATTTTTTTCTTTCCTTCAACATAAATTAATAATTTAAATTATTTACAGCATAAATATTTGAAGTCTGATTTAGTAGATCGGAAGAGCACACGTCTGAACTCCAGTCA
>JBJTNH010000123.1:0-30092 GCA_046073945.1 Aquirufa sp.
GTTAATTAGGGACACTTACACTTTGGGTACTCGTAGTTTTTGAGATTGTTTTACAATACGAGTTACAGATGTCCTTGCAGATATACTTTTAGTTACTGAAGGTATTCTAAATCCAAATTTCATAGTCACCTTGATAAAAAAAGTAAATCTAATGAAAAATTGATTGGTGATAAACCTATTTGATTTTAATTGTCATCAAAAAATCATTTTATTTTAAATTAATAGAATAGCAAATGAGTTAGCACGACATACAATTTATATCAATTTTATAAAGAACAAATAAAGACTGATTATTTAGAATACTAGTTAAAATAAGTATATTGGATACGTTTAAGATATGTTTTGTAATGGTCCTCTTCAACTAGTTGGACCACCATTCAAAACACAAAAACACCTTTCACATCAAATGAAAGGTGTTTTTTTTGATACCTACTAAAAATTCCACCATTTCTTCCACCAAAATAGTGTTTTTTAGTCCTTTTGTTTAAAATTATCCAATCAAGAAACTAGAGGAATAATCCGTATTAATTTGATATTTCTCTTTTTGAGAAATATGTAAAGTCTACTCCAAAATCTACATTTACCCATATTCGATCAGGCAAACTGTTTAAATCATATTTTTGAATCCAATTTTGTCCAGATTGTTGAACGTTTATTGATTTAAAACCTATTGGATTATAAAATTCTGGGCCACTCAACACATCTTTTTGCAAGTTTGTTCCAACCAAGGTCGTATTTGCTAACGAAACTAGATTTCCTTTTTTATTTTCCGCTTTACCAGAAAAATGCATTTCCCCATTTTCTAAGAGAATCGCGCCTTCCACCATTACCTCATCACCAGCTTCTTCTAGATTAAGTTTTACATCGCCAAAACGAACCGCAAAACCCTTTCCCGCTAAACCCTTCATGATAGCCTGATTTTTCATCCCGATTGTCTCAGGTATAGATATCGCATCTTTTAAAGGTATGATAAGGTGGGCAACCCCTAATGAGCCATATTGCTTCTTTCCAATGAAATACCCTTCTGTGCTACACAAAAACAGCATTAACACGCCTTTACCATTTTGTATCCGCGGAACTTGGTTGGCAGGCAATATTTCCCGAAGCTTTGCCTCTGGAAGGCTCCAAAGCAATGTCAGCCCAATGGTTTTATCCTCTGAACGCATTTTCCAACTTTCTCCCTCTTTGATCGTAGCACAACTCATCAATAAAGAAAAAATAGCGATTAATCTTAAACCAATTTTCATCATCCTTCAAGGGAAGAAATCATTTGTCTCCCAACATTTTATTGATATTTCGAATTAAGAATCGTAAATGTACACAATTAACAAAAAATATAGTAATCCCAACAAACCCAAAATAATTCGTATGGATTTAATCAGTTTTAACTAATTGCCCACCATTACAAAACCACCAGCAAAATTTGTTTTTATATTTTCAGGCATTTTCGATGAATACAGAAAAAATTGAATTCATTTCAATTACTTTGTAAACCTAAATCCAAACCTATGAAAATATTCCTCCTTTGTTTACTAAGCAGCTCCATGCTCTGTTATGGCCAAAAAGCTTCCCTACTGAAGGATGTTCTTACTTTTCGATTAGGTGCCTCTGTCAATCCTCGCTTGTTGAATGAGAATGATTCTTACCGTGAAATTGCAAACAATGAATTCACGAGCATAACCGCTGAAAATCACATGAAAATGATGCTTGTACATCCAGAGGCAGACCGATTTGATTTTTCAAAAGGGGATGAAATCGTGGATTTTGCGATGGCTACAGGTAAACGAATGCATGGACATACCTTGGTTTGGCATAATCAAGTTCCGCAATGGATGAAAGATTTTCAGGGTGATCAAGCAGCTTGGGAAAATCTATTAAAAACGCATGTACAAACGGTTGCGAAGCATTATAAGGGCAAAGTGCCTGGATGGGATGTTGTCAATGAGGCCTTCCTAGATGATGGAAGCTTACGACCATCTTTATGGGCAGATCACATTCCCGATTACATTGCCAAAAGCTTTCAATGGGCACATGAAGCGGATCCTAATGCTACCCTTTTTTACAATGATTATGGGCAAGATGGTAAGCCCAAGAAAATGCAGGCAATACTTTCTATGGTTCAAGATCTGAAGCAAAAGAACATTCCCATTCATGGACTCGGCTTACAAATGCATATCAACATTAATTCAAAAAAAGCTGAAATCGAGGAGGTCATCAAGCAATCCGTTCAGACGGGCTTAGCGATCCATTTTTCGGAATTAGATATTGCAGTGAATCCCAAAACCAATCCAGATTTTATCTACGACGAGCAAGTACAATCCAAACAAAATGATTTATTCACCTTTGTCTTTCAGGCATACCAGGCGATCCCCGCTGCTCAACAATATGGCATAACGTTTTGGAATGTATCCGATAAAGATTCTTGGCTTCGAGGTTATTTCAAAAGACCGAAAGAATATCCACTATTGTTTGATGAAAATTATGTCAAAAAGCAGGGGTATTTCAATTTGTGGAATATATTAAATAAGAATATGAATTAAGAGTTAAAAACAAAATTCAGAATCCTTTCCAAAAATTGTGGCTAAATTAAATTTAATTGTCGGAGGACCGATTTTCAATTCGCTCAAATCTTTCGTTGGTATTAACTAATAATGCGAATTAAGAGTCAAAACTTGCTTTGTGAACTTGGTGTTTAAAAATTGGAGTTAACACTAAGTGCTCGAAGTTTTTAAACATTAAGTCATTAAGAAACATTAAGATTTTTCTTTTACCTAACATCATACATCTCTACCGCTACGCTCAAATCTTTCGTTGGGATTAACTAATAGTAAATTGGATAGACACAACCTATTTAAAAAAATAGTTTGACAAACAGCCAATTAGCCCTAAGAAAATTAATTTCTTGTACCACTTTTTGCAAAAAGGAACAAATAAAAAATTCATAAATCTTAACATTCTTTGGATAAAAATTAAGTTCGTGGATGGCATAGCCATAACTCAATTTAATTTTAACAAAATCAATTTAATGATGAAAAAACTAATCTTACCCCTCCTATTTGGAACCATCCTTTTCACTTCTTGCGAGAAAGCTGCAGAAAAGAAAGAAACCATTAGCCAAGATTCCTTAAAAAAAGAAGTTGAAGCCTGGAATGTAAAATTTGAGGATATCGTAAAAAGCAAAGATTCTGTGGGATTCGCTAATCTATTTTCAGAAGATGCCGTACGTATGGCTCCTAATACTACATCCACCGAGGGCAGAGGTGCCATTCAAAAAAGTGTTATAGAACCATTTAAAGTAATTGGCTCAACGAACCTTACCATGACAGATGCAATAGGTGATGAGAACTCTATTACCACTTTTGGAACCTATGAACATTTCTTACCAGATGGCAAGCCACTAGAAAAAGGTAAATACATGGGTATTTTTAAACGAGTGGATGGCAAATTAATCGCCATTAGAGATATTTGGAATTCAGATGCTCCAGCTACCACACCGACTGTGAAATAAAACTTTTAATTGGTCATTTGAGAAAGATAAAACACCTTTCATCTTAAATGGAAGGTGTTTTTTTGTTTTTAACTTCTTGTAACAATTTCGACAATTCTTCCACCAATTCCGGGTGCTGACTCGCCACATTGTTCTTTTCTCCGATGTCTTCACGTAGGTTATAAAGTTGTGGCGAAGAACTATTGCCTAGTTCCATATTTACAAGTTTATTCAGGGCAGGACCTTTATTAGGCTCAATGTATTTCCATTCTCCTTTCACAATCGCAAGAAAATTCATTCCTTGTTCGATGAGTACTTTTCTGCCTTCAGAACTTTTACCTAGCAAAGCAGGCAACATATTCTCACTATCTGAAGCTTCGTTTGCAGTTAATTTTTTATCAAAAAATTGGGCAAAGGAAGCGATAAAATCTATTTGACTCACCATTGCATTGGACACGTTAGGTTTGATTTTTCCCGGCCAATGAATCAACATAGGTACTCTAGTGCCTGCCTCAAAGGTACTATATTTTCCACCTCGCAATGCTCCCCAAGGTGTATGGCCATTTAATTGAGAAACGGCACCATCTTGGTACCCATCATCCAACACGGGACCATTATCACTTGAAAAAATGATCATGGTATTATTTGCGATACCTAAATGTGTTAATTGATGCATAATTTCACCAACGGTCCAATCTAATTGTAAAATCGCATCACCTCTTAATCCTAATCCACTTTTGCCCTTAAACATCGTAGAAGGCATTCGAGGCACATGGGGTTCGGTTAATGCATAAAACAAAAAGAAAGGATTTGCCTTATTACTTTCTATAAATTCTTTGGCTTTCGTTAAAAAAGTAAGCGGCATTTCTTCATCGGTCCAACGTGCCAGTTGACCTCCAGACATATACCCTATTCTACCAATTCCATTCACAATGGTATTATCATGACCTTGTCCAGGTGAAGATTTCAGCTTTAACAATTCTGGATGTTCCAAACCTGTCGGATCATTGCCTACTTTTTGAGCATAGTTTACTTCGATCGGATCATTGGAATCCAGCCCAAGGACATAATTATTTTCTACAAAAACAGTCGGAACTCTATCCGCCGTGGCAGGAAAAATGAAAGAATAATTAAAGCCCACTTCATTGGGGCCTGGAGATATTTTTTGATTCCAATTTTTTTGAACGGTGTTACCCAGTCCAAGATGCCATTTACCTACTAAACCCGTTGTATAACCTCTTTGTTGAAACAAAGCAGGAAGTGTTATTTTATCCGTTGGAATAATTAATGCAGCATCTCCTGGTAAAATGCCTGTCCCAGATTTCCGCCAAGGATACTGACCTGTCATTAATGCATAACGAGAAGGCGTACAAGTGGCAGATGTCGCATGCGCATTCGTGAAACGAATTCCACTTTTTGCCAATTTGTCGAGATTGGGCGTTTTGATTTTCTTTGCTCCGTAACTACCTAAATCACCATATCCCAAATCATCTACATAAATAAAAACGACATTTGGTCGATTGGCTGTTTTTTGAGAATAACCATAACTAGTTACCAGCAAACTAATTGAAATGAATAAGTAAAAGTTCAAACGCATAATTGTACCAATTTTGTAAAACAAACATAGTTCAATTCTTATTGAAACCAATAAAGAATTTTAAATATTTATTTTGTGCGAAAATAATTTACATTTGAATAGGCATAAATGAATCAAATGAGCAACCTATTTTTCAGAAGTCTTTTTTTCCTGTTTTTGAGCTATCCCATTTTTTGCCAAAAAGTTGAATTAGATCTTGACAAAACGTATCAAACGATACATAGTTTTGGTGCATCTGATTGTTGGTCGATTGCCATGGTGGGCAAAAATTATCCCCTTGAAAAGAAAAAGAAAATTGCTGAATGGCTCTTTAGTACCGAAAAAGACCCACAAGGTAACCCAAAAGGTATTGGATTATCCTTATGGCGCTTTAACATAGGGGCAGGAAGTTTTGAACAGGGAAATGAAAGTAAAATAAATTCAGAATGGAGGAGAGCGGAGAGTTTCTTGAGTTCAGGGACATACGATTGGAATAAACAAGAAGGTCAACAATGGTTTTTAGAAGCTGCGAAAAATTATCAGGTGCCTTTCACACTTGGTTTTTTAAATAGTGCACCTGTTAATATGACCAAAAATGGGCTAGCCATTGGAAATGGACAACTAGGGGAATGGAATTTTAACAAGGACAAAATAATGGAGTGGACGAATTTCCTTTCGGAGGTTTCCAATCATTTCCAATTTACTTACATCAGTCCTTTCAATGAGCCTCAATGGGATTGGGGCGCTAATAAATCAGGAAAGGCATCTCAAGAAGGTAGTCCAATCAATAATTCCGATATCGCATGGGCAGTTAAAAACCTCGATGCTACCTTTCAAAAAAACAATACGAAATCAAGCATTGTTATACCAGAAGCTGGTCAATTGAATTATTTGTATGATCAAAAAACCAATCGCCCCAATCAAGACAATCAAATAGAAAGATTCTTTTCGCCAAGTTCCCCTTATTATTTAGGGAATACCCCGAAAGTTGAAAAAATCATCAGTGGCCATAGTTATTTTACCACCTCACCGGAAAATGTACTCAATAGTACTCGTGAACAAGTAAAGAAATCAACGGTTAATTATGGCGTAGGATTTTGGCAATCTGAATATTGTATTTTAGGAAATAATGCTGGTGAAATTAATGGTGGTGGAGTAGATCTAGGGATAAAAACAGCACTTTACGTTGCGAAAGTGATTCATGCTGATCTTGTTCATGCAAATGCTACTTCGTGGAGTTGGTGGCTAGCAGTAAGCGCCAATGATTACAAAGATGGACTTATTTACACCTTTAATGGGAACAAAAAAGGCGAAAATGACTCCAATAAATATGATGCCGATTTATATGATTCCAAAACACTTTGGGCATTGGGAAATTTTTCACTTTTTGTGCGACCAGGGATGCAACGCATTGATGTGAAGCTCGATCAGCCCAATTGTTTCATTTCTGGATATAAAGATTCTAAAAAGACTGTTTTAGTCTTGATTAATACAGGAGAGTCATGTTCTGTCGAATTACCCAGAAACCTATTAACTAAAAAAATAAGTAGTTATACGACTTCCTCTGATGAAAATTTAGCTTTTAAAAGCGTACTTTCAAATCAAATAAAGTTAACAGCATCATCCATAACTACGATTGTTTTTGAATGAAATTAAAGACAATTTCCTAATTAAATTTTCAGATGGCAATAGAATATTTTGAGAACAAAGCGCAAAAATTGAAATGGGTAGATGTGACAGCACCAACTCCAGCGGAATTATTTGAGATAAGCGAAAAGTATCACCTGAACCAATATGCCTTATCGGCTTGCTTGCAGCCAGACCACCTGCCAAAACATGAAGACATTGAAGGGACTCATTTTATCATTACTCGAGTGCTGCTACACATTCGAGGGGGGCAATCAGTGTCCATTCAATCCATTTCTACTAAAATCGCATTTTTTTATCGGCCAGGATTACTAATTACAATTCATCGTATTCCACACGATTTTATTCAAGAAGTTCGTAATCGATTTTTTGAGCACGGAAATTTTCATTTGGTAGAATCCATTGTTGCAAAATTACTTTGGCATATTTTGCATTCATATGAAACACCAGCCGTTCGTTTATCGACCGAATTAGATGAATTTGAGAGCAAAGTTTTCTCGCAAAATTTAACTCCGCAAATGTTATCTGAATTATACCAAATCAAACGAAAAGCCTTGATGAGCAAAAAACTTTTATTATTTAGTCAGGAGGCAGTTAGTTCCGTTAAATTACCCATTGCAGAAACGGATGTATTACAAGATTCCCGCGATTTACACCTAAAGCTGTTGAACATCTATGACCAAATTCACGAAGACGTTTCCAATTTAGTGAATTTTTATCTTTCCATTTCAGCCCAAAAAACGAATGATGTGATCAAGGTATTGACGATTTTCTCTGTATTTTTTATGCCGCTAACCTTTGTGGTTGGAATATATGGAATGAATTTCGAATACATGCCCGAGTTAACAAAACCTTGGGCATATCCAGCATTATTAGGATTCATGGTCTTAATCAGCGGATTGATTTATTGGTGGTTTAGAAGGAAAAGGTGGTTGTAGAAATGAGGTAAAAGGTAAGAGGTAAGAGGTAAGAGGTAAGAGGTAAGAGGTAAGAAGTAATAAATCCTTTGTGTCGTTGTGTTAAAAAAAGAGTAAATAAGTTGACCGAGTATGATTATTCAGGTTTCAAGAATACGATTTTGTTTTCTTGAAGAACTACTAAATCAGATTTCTTTGCTTTCTTGTAGGCCATTAAATTGATTTTAACCTGAGACATTTGAATTATCATAAATAAACCAATCGTCAACTAAAGACAAATATATGGTAAACAAATTGTTCAAAATAAAATAGTATACCAATTTTCTCTTTTTTCAAAAACCAAAAATTGAGAATATCAAACTATTTATAATTATTTCAGCTATCTTGGATTGAATAAAAAAAGTAAATAATAATTTACCTAATCGCTATGAAATGTACTGAAGCTTTGCGAATTTTGCAATCGCATGGATGGATTTCAATTTCTCAAAAAGGATCGCATATTAAATTATGTCATCCATTAAAAAATGGAATTATAATTTTCCCCAATCACGGAAGCCGAGAATTAGGAACAGGTTTACAAAAGAAAATCTTTAAACAAGCAGGAATCAACTAATGAAACGTTTTAAAGGACAAATTACTTTTATTGTAGAGATTACAAAAACAGGTTATTCTGCCTATTCCGAGGAGAATATATTATCTACAGGCAAAAATATTTATGAATTAACTAGCAATTTGGTGGAGGCTTCTAATTTATATTTTGAAGATGAAGGCTTTATAATTGGTATTGACCAAATAAAATTAACTTTCAATTTTAAGGAATTTTTCAAAGCATATCGTGTTATTAACGCTCACTTTTTAGCTAAAAAAATCGGTTTAAATCCAACATTATTATCACAATATGTCAACGGTCAAAAAGAACCTTCGAAAAAGCAATGCCAAAAAATCATTGAGGGCTTGCAATCCATTGGTAAAGAATTAATGGGTATTGATTTGATATAAATAGTATAAATTTCAGATAAATTCCAGAGTTGACGACCATTGAAGATTCTTTATCATTCAAAGCTTTTATTTTGTTTGTTTTTACTAATAAAATTCAGGAAATTGAATGTTAAAACAAGCTAAAAAAATCAATAAATGATTCAAATCAAAAGACTCTATTTCATCATCCCAACGTTCCTTTTTTTTGCTTGTCAATCAGAAAATATCGTAGAAACAAATCCCACAAATTTTAAACCATCAAATTTGAAAATATCTAGCGGAGATTATAACCTTAAAATCCAATGGGATAGTATCAAATCAACTTCCGTAAAATCATATAAAATTTACCGAGATACCCTTTCTTCTCCAACTAAAATATTGGCAGAAAATTATCCGAATTGTACTTTTGTCGACAAATTAATCATCCCAAATAAAAAGTACTATTACCGAGTAAGTTCCACCAATTTAGCAGGAATAGAATCCGAATATTCCATGGAAATCAATGGAAAAGCGGAAGAGTCCATCAATACAGCCACGCCAATCAATGGTGAAATAGGTGGATTAAATTATGCTTACTGGGACTTCCCCAAAAAAACATTTACCAAAATTTCCCATGAGTTTACCATACATCGAAATCCAACCGCTTCAGATGGTTCGGTGACAGAAGATGGATTGTACTATCAGTTTTATCAAGGTCAATTAAATGACGACATCGGGTTTTATTATGGTATCCAAAATTTGATTTACAATCCCAATGGTGGCACACCCAAAAAAGGTATAATTTTTTCTCGTTGGGGTACCCGAGATATACAAAACTATAAACTAGCACCTGGTGGATTTGGTCAAAGTGCAGGTTATGAAGGTGATTTCATTGGAATCCGTTTGAATTATGAATGGACGATTGGCACTTATTTGATAGAATTAAAATTAGATAGCAGCGATAATATCGGTGATTGGTACGGATTGTATTTGACCAAAAAATCGAGTAATGAAAAAACGTATGTAGGATCCATTCGTTTTGAGAAAGGAATAAAATCTCAAGGAATCAAAACGGGCGGCATAACATGGACGGAATTGTTTTCCAAAAAGAACAAACTAAGCCCTTTACCGAATTGGCACATTTCTGTGGATCAAGTATTAGCAGACGATACTCCACCCAACAGCGTGACAGTAGATTATAACCCGAATAAATTTGTGGGTTTTACCAACATCTTCACCACCAACAAAAAAGATATCCATTTCTTAATGGGTCCAAAAGTTAAAAAAGTAAATCCGAGTGGGAGGATGTGGTAGAACATCTCTGTGACCTTTGTGTTAAAATCACAACAATAGCATTTCAATAATTAATTTAATTAGGTCTATACCCCCACCAAACCCCACCATAACAAATGTTCATTCACCATAAGAGTTGAATCGCCTAAAATCCTATCCATAAAAACTGCATCTCCACCGGTTAAAATAACTTTACCTGTAGGACAATTACTTTTGAAGGCCTGAATGAACCCGTTCATTTCAAATTGAACCGACTTTACGATTCCTAAGGCTAAATTCTCATGGGTGTTTTTTCCGAATTCCAAGTCATTTGAAAAAGTTGTCCAATCGATATGAGGTAATTTTTCAGTAAACTGATGCAATGCCTTCGCGCGCATTTCCAAACCCAAACTGATCACCCCTCCCTTAAATTCTTGGTCTTTTGACACCCAATTATAGGTAATACAAGTACCCATTGATATAATCAAACAATCCTGCTGTGGATATTGACTAATTGCGCCTATCGCCAATATCTTTCGATCCATTCCCAATCCCTCTATTTGATAAGCGCCAAAGTTTAGATGTTTCAATACATCTTGATCGTTCAATAAACGAACTGGGGCAATCCTGGATAAAAATTGTAGATATGAATGGGGAATTTCTATCACACTTGAAATAATGATTTGCTCTATTTGAAAATTTCCAATCAAAGCCCACAATTCCTCCTCCTCAAATGATGTTAAATATTCAAATAATACAAATTTACCTTGTTCATACAAAGCCATTTTTTTCAAGGTATTCCCAAAATCAAAACATACGATCATTTCTACTATATTTGCAGCTTAAAAATAAGAATTCATGTACCAAATACAAATATTAAAATCAAAAGTCCACCGCGTAAAAGTCACAGAAGCCAACATCGATTACGTGGGAAGTCTCACTTTAGATGAGGATTTAATGGACGCCGCCAATTTATTAGAACACGAAAAAATACAAGTTGTCAATATCAACAATGGCGAACGTCTAGAAACCTACCTAATCAAAGGTAAAAGAGGATCTGGTATTGTTTGCCTAAATGGGCCTGCGGCTCGTAAAGCTGTCGTAGGTGATATTGTCATCATTATTTCTTACGCGGTCATGGATTTTGAACAAGCAAAATCATTTAAGCCGACTGTCATTTTCCCCAACGAGCAAAACCAACTCGTTTAATACGACTCTGATGCATTAGGGAATTGCTGTGTCTTGACATCAATGATGTAGGATTTCACAGCATTTCCAATGCTCTCTTCTAAATTTAAATACTTACGCACAAACCTAGGATGAAAATCATTGTTCAATCCCAACATATCGTGCACCACCAAAACCTGCCCGTCACAATCCACACCAGCCCCGATTCCAATAATTGGCATTTGGATGGATTGAGATATTTCACTTGCTAAGCCAGATGGAATTTTTTCCAAAACAATGGCAAAACAACCCGCATCTTGCAATAATTGAACATCTGACATCAATTTTTGAGCTTCCTCTTTCTCTTTGGCTCTAACTTCATAACTCCCAAATTGATAGATACTTTGAGGCGTTAATCCCAAATGCCCCATCACAGGTATTCCAGCTCCTACAATTTTATGGATGCTTTGAATAATTTCTAGACCGCCTTCCATTTTAATGGCATGTGCGCCCGTTTCTTTCATGATTCGAATTGCTGATGCCAATGCGACTTCCGAATTACTTTGGTAAGAGCCAAAAGGCAGATCCACAACCACCAAGGCTCTATTTGCACCTCTTACCACACATTGAGCATGATAAATCATTTGATCCAAAGTAATAGGCAAAGTTGTTTCATGGCCAGCAATAACATTGCTTGCACTATCGCCCACCAATAACACATCAATGCCCGCATGATCCAAAATTTTAGCCATGGTGAAGTCATAACAAGTTAACATCGAGATTTTCTCTTGTCTCGACTTCATTAGTTGTAAACTTTGGGTCGTAATTTTTTTAAATTCTTTGTGTATGCTCATGAGTCAAGTAAAAATTATCTATCAATCGAACCTGCCCTAAAAACGCTGCTACAATCACCAAAAATGGAAATTGTAGTTGAGAAATTTCTCTCATTTCATTGGGTTCAACAAATGCTATGTAATCTATTTTATGAAAGCCATTTTGGTATAACTGATCTTCGAACTGTTTTTTCAACTCATTTAAATCAAATGAATGGTTCAAAATACCTTGTTGAATGAATTGAAAACCCTTGTAAATAGCTAAAGCCTGTTTTCTCTCCTCTGGATTCAACCTTAAATTTCTGCTGCTCATGGCTAATCCATCTGCTTCTCGAATGGTCTTTCCGGTCAATACCTGAATGTTGGATAAATCTTTATGTTGGGCAATCATTTTCCTTAAAACTGCCACCTGTTGAAAATCCTTTTCGCCTAAAAATAGGGTATCCGGCAAGACCAGTTGAAGCAATTTTTCAACAATTAAACAAACTCCTTGAAAATGCCCAGGCCGATGCTCTCCTTCCCAAATTTGCTCCAATTCACCTAATTCAAAATGCTTATTTTCATTCAATCCATTGGGGTACATTTCATCTACAGTTGGAAAAAAAAGAATATCGCAACCTTCTGAAATCAATAATTGTTTATCCGCTTCAATGGTTGAGGGATATTTTTCAAAATCTTTGGGGTCATTGAACTGAGTAGGATTCACGAAAATACTACATACAGTCACATCATTCGACTCCTTTGAAAGTGCAATTAAAGAAAGATGGCCTAAATGTAAGGCTCCCATGGTTGGCACAAAACCAATTTTTTTATTTTCAGATCGGAGAGTTTCTAAATGATTTTGTAAATCACTTTTAGAATGAAAGATTAACATAAAGCGGATTTTGAGGTAAAAGTATTTAATTTTGTACAAATCCCCATCAAATTGCTGAAAGGTAAGAAAATTATTATTGGTATTAGTGCAAGTATCGCAGCGTATAAAGCAATTCTTTTAGTTCGTTTATTAAAAAAAGAAGGTGCTGAAGTACGAGTTATCATGACCTCAGCTGCGAAAGATTTTGTTTCACCTTTGGTCCTATCTACTTTATCTGAGAATCCTGTTTGGATTGACTTTCACACAGAAAATAAGTGGAACAATCATGTGGAATTAGGACTTTGGGCTGATCTGATGGTCATTGCTCCGGCAACAGCTAATACACTATCAAAATTGGCGAATGGCTTATGTGACAATCTTTTGATTGCTACTTATTTATCTGCTCGTTGTCCAATAATGATTGCCCCTGCCATGGATGAGGATATGTTTATACACCCTTCTTCCCATTTAAATATAGAAAAATTAATTTCATACGGAAACCAAATCGTTCAACCGGGAAATGGATTTTTAGCAAGTGGTTTAATCGGAGAAGGTCGATTAGCTGAACCAGAGGAAATTTTACAGGCAGTAATAGCTCAAATAGGTAGAAGCGAGGAATTCAGAGGTAAAAAAATCGTCATCAATGCAGGCCCTACGCAGGAAGCCATAGACCCTGTACGATATATCTCAAATCATTCGACAGGTAAAATGGGAATCGCTTTGGCAGAAGCCGCTTTTTTAAAAGGAGCTGAGGTTGAATTGGTGTTGGGACCAACTCATTTATTGCCCAAGTTTCCTGCCATAAAAGTTCACCATGTCGTTTCAGCAGCAGAAATGTTCGCTAAAATGCAAGAAATCTTTCCTGATTGCGATTTATTCATTGCCTCTGCTGCAGTAGCGGATTATCGAGCAAAGGATATTTCCAATGATAAAATCAAAAAAAATAAAGCAAATTGGTCGATTGAATTAGAAAAAAACATCGATATTTTGGCTCATTTATCTTCACAAAAAACACATCAAATAGTCATTGGTTTTGCCTTAGAAACTCAGAATGAGACCAACTATGCTTTGGAAAAATTAAACGCTAAGAACTTAGATGCCATCGTATTAAATTCGATGAATGATCAAGGTGCTGGATTTGGTACAGACACCAACCAAGTAAAAATGTTTTTTAAGGATGGTACAATTTCCGAGATGGGTTTGACTAGCAAATCTGAAATTGCGAAACAAATTTTGGAGAAAATCCATGTGAATTTTTTCTAAAAAGCCTTAGTGTTAAAATCATTTTTTAACACTAAGACAAATTATTATCCTTTCTTTTTAGGTCCTAACTCCCGTATTTCCACCTTGACTTAAACTGATATCAACAGGTTGATTGGTTTTCCAAGATCCTCTAGTAAAATCTGGAACATCCATCGCCTTGGAACGATTATTCACCGATATTTCACTTAAAGGCACGATAGAGCTCCATAACGCAGCATCATATACGTCTTGATCTAAAGGTAATCCATTTCTCAAGCAATCAATTAGTCGCCAATCCATCATAAAATCCATACCTCCGTGACCTCCAATTTGCTTGGCTAATTCGCCAATTTTAGCAACAATGGGTGGAGCATATTTTTTCTCCATTTCTGCCATTTGTTCTGGCTTAATCCAATCGTGATGATGATCCGATATTCTAGGTTCAGGATATTTCATGGCAACTCCGTTTGTTCCACTTAATAAGTGTATGCGCGAATAAGGACGCGGACTAGAAACATCGTGTTGTACGATGATTGTTTTACCATGATGGGTTTTAATGGTAGTGGTATTCATATTACCACGGAATTTTTTATCCACAAATTGTTTGTAATAAGGATCTTTTTCAGCCATTTCTTTAGCCATTTTTTGCATAGAAAAGTCATCGGATTGAACTGAAACTAAATAGTCCATTTGATCTCCTCTATTTACATTCAAAAGCTGACAAATAGGCCCTAAACCATGTGTAGGATATAAATTTCCATTTTTCAAATTCGCCTTTAAACGCCAATTATCATAATATTGATCTTGCTTAAAGTTGGCACTTAATAGATCATGAATGTACGCTCCTTCCACGTGCAACAACTCGCCAAAATAGCCTTGGCGAGCCATATTGAGTGTCAATAATTCGAAAAAATCATAGCAACAATTTTCAAGCATCATACAATGCTTTTTCGTTTTTTCTGATGTTTCAACCAATTGCCAACATTCTTCTAATGTAGTTGCGGCAGGCACCTCACACGCCACATGTTTTCCATGTTGCATGGCATATACAGCCATTGGGGTATGCAAATACCAAGGGGTAGTAATATAAATCAAATCGATGTCTGGCCTTTGGCACATTTCTTTCCACGCCTCCTCTTTTTCTGTATAAGTAACAGGACTAATATTCATTTTTTTCAAAGCTTTCAGCGCACTGTCCACTTTACTAGGTCGAATATCACAAATAGCCACTGTTTCTACATTTGCTATGCGATTTACTCTGGTAATTGCACCAGAACCGCGATTGCCTAATCCAATAAATCCAATTCGAACGGTATCTATTTTTGGAGCAGCAAATCCAGACATATTAAAAGTCTGCTTGGTTTTTTTCATTAATTGGTTAATCTGGTCTTCAGCAATATTTCCAGCTTCAGTAGACGAAAAGGAATGAGTTAATCCAATGGCAGAGAGACCTCCCATTTTAAGAAAATCTCGACGATTATTTTTCATGTTTATTTCGATTAAATAGGTTTTTGAGCATAGTGAAAAAATCAACCTCTCTTCATTATGTACATTATTTTCTTGAATTTATCTCAAATTACCAATTTTATTGCATCTTTAAAAAAATCAGTATAAATTAATACCTCTTAGAAAAACCTATTAAAAAATGAAAAATCCCGTAGCGGTCAGCTCCTTAACCCAAAGAGACACCCAAATTTCTATCATGCTGATTGCAATGATGTTTTTCATTTTTGGATTTGTGTCATGGGCTAATTCCATTTTAATCCCCTATTTTAAAATTGCTTGTGAATTGAGCAATTTTGAAGCCTATTTCGTCACTTTTGCATTTTACATTTCCTATTTTATCATGTCCGTTCCATCCTCCTATCTTTTGAAATCCATCGGATTTAAGAGAGGAATGATGTTGGGATTTTGGATTATGTCAATAGGTGCCTTTATTTTCATTCCCGCAGCAATGGGTCGAACATATCCTTTGTTTTTAGTGGGTTTATTCACATTGGGGACTGGATTAGCCGTTTTACAAACCGCTGCAAATCCATACATCACCTTACTAGGACCGAAAGAAAAGGCTGCCCAAAGAATCAGTATCATGGGTATTTGCAATAAAGGAGCGGGTATTTTAGCACCTTTGGTTTTTGCAGCAGTTATTTTGAAAGCAACCGATAGCGATTTATTCAAAAACTTAGCGTTGATGACTGGCGAAAATCGAAACAACGCTTTAAATGAGCTTATCTCCAGAGTCATTGAACCTTATTTTTTTGTAGGTATATTATTATTCTTACTCGGGCTTGCGGTAAGATTTTCGCCTTTGCCAGAAATTGAAACTGATCAAGAAAGTGAAGAAGTAGCACAAATCAATTCCTCCAAAAACAATATTCTACAATTTCCTCATTTAATACTTGGAGCTATTGCTATCTTTTTACATGTAGGCACCCAAGTCATTGCCATTGATACAGTAATCGGATATGCTGGATCCATGAATATTCCACTTATTGAGGCAAAAATTTTCCCTTCCTTCACACTTGCCGCAACAATTTGCGGATATATACTTGGAATTATCTGCATTCCGCGGTTGATCAGTCAAGTCAATGCTTTACGGATTTGTACTTTTTTAGGATTTATTTTTAGCTTAGGCATTCTAGTCAGCCATGGGACGGTAGAAATTATCGGTTTAAAGACGGATTTAAGTATTTGGTTTGTAGTGGCTTTAGGTTTAGCAAACTCGCTGATTTGGGCAGGAATATGGCCATTGGCCTTGGATGGTTTAGGGAAGTTCACCAAAATTGGGGCTTCTATCTTAATCATGGGACTATGTGGAAATGCCATTTTGCCTCTTATTTATGGACATTTTGCAGACGCTTATGACTTAAAATCTGCTTATGCGGTTTTATTACCTTGTTATCTTTACTTAATTTTTTATGCCATGAAGGGGCATAAAATCAAAAAATGGAAACATTGAAAATAATATGATGAGAGAAAAAATGACACGTAGAAATTTTATGGTTCCTTTGGCATTAACTGGCTTAAGTTTACCATTTTCTAAACTAGCTTTCCATTCCGATTCATTTTCTGGTAAGCGAATTGGCATCATTGGCTTAGATACTTCCCATAGTGTTGCGTTTACCAAAGCATTGAATGCCAATTCTCCGAATCCAATTTATGATGGATACAAAATTGTCGCTGCTTATCCACATGGAAGTAAGGATATCATATCTAGTTCAGAAAGAATTCCTGGCTACACAGAAGAAGTAAAAAAAATGGGCGTTGAAATTGTCGATTCCATCCAAGATTTGCTCAACAAAGTAGATGTTGTCATGCTTGAAACAAATGATGGAAGATTGCATTTGGAACAAGCCATAGAAGTGTTTAAAGCAGGAAAAATCACTTTCATAGACAAACCGATGGCAGCCTCATTGAAAGATGCAAAATCAATTTTCAAGGAAGCAAAAAAATACAAAGTACCTATTTTTTCCTCTTCATCGCTTCGATATGCTACGGGTATGCAAGATATTAAAGATGGTAAAATTGGAGCTATCACTGGAGCAGATACCTATAGCCCAATGAAATTTGAAAAAACACATCCGGATCTTTTTTGGTATGGAATACACGGAGTAGAAATGCTTTTTACGGTGATGGGTCCTGACTGCATCTCTGTTCAAAGGACCATTTCCGAAGAACAAGAAGTTTGCACGGGAATCTGGTCAGATGGTAGAATTGGTACATTTAGAGGAATCAAATCCGGTAAACAAGACTATGGTGGAACCGCTTTTGGCAAAAATGGCATTTTACATTTAGGCCCCTACAATGGATATGACCCACTACTTGTAAAAATCATTGAATTTTTCAAAACAGGAATTCCACCTGTGGAAGAAACGGAAACGTTAGCCATTTTGGCATTTATGGAAGCTGCAGATACAAGTAAAAAACTACAAGGAAAACGCGTTGAATTAGCTAAAATCAAAGAGTAAGATCATGAAAAAAACACTTGTCATTTTTTGTTTGAGTTGTGCCTTATTTGGCTGTCAAAGTAATAAATTGAGCCATTCGGAAGAAAAAAATGGTTTTCAACTTCTGTTTGATGGAAAATCAACTTCTGGCTGGAGAGGAGCCTATCAAAAACAATTTCCTACCCATGGTTGGGTCATCAAAAATCAACAACTTTTGGGAGAACTATCTTCAGGAAAAGAATCAGGTGATGGAGGAGATATTATCACACTCAAAAAATACCAAAATTTTGATCTGCGTTTTGACTGGAAATTAGGGAATTTGGGGAATTCTGGAGTCAAGTATTTTGTAGAAGAACTTCCCACAAAACCAAGTAATTCAAGTTCACTCATTGGGTATGAATACCAATTAATCGATGATCGTGATTTTATTTATAATGATAAACACTTACCTGAGGACCATAAAACAGGTGCGCTTTACAACATCATTCCTCCCAACAAAAAAGATGTCAATATCAGCAAATGGCATACTTCTCGAATTGTGGTCAAAGGTGATATTATTGAACACTGGCTGGATGGGCAAAAGGTCATGTCTGTGGATAGAAATTCTCAAGAATTCAAAAATGGATTTCAGCAAAGTAAATTTAAATCGATTGCTGGATATGATCAACGAAAAGAAGGCTATATATTATTACAAGATCATGGTCATAATGTCGCCTTCAAAAACATTAAAATCAAAGAGTTGGATTAGATTTTTGATAAACCAAATTACCTTTTACAATAGTTTTCTGAATTTCAATTTGAGGATCAAATATCACTACATCGGCATCCGACCCCTTGGTAAATGATCCTTTTTGATTTGAAATACCCATAATTCTAGCGGGCGTGCTAGTCATCATTTGTACTGCCTCCACCAAAGGAACTTCAGCTAATTCCAACATGGTTTTTAGCAAACGATTGGCCGTTGCTACACTTCCTGCAAAAGCAGTGCGGTCTGGAAGTTTGGCTACTCCATCTTCCACAATAACTTTTAATCCATTCTTATAAGATCCCAAAACCGAATCACCTTCCGGCATTGCGGCAGCTCGCATCGCATCCGTAATTAACGCAATTCTGTCCGGCCCTTTTATTTTATAAATCAATTTCAATAAGGGTGCTGGTAAATGAACACCATCAGCAATGATTTCCACATCCATTTCATCCAATAAATAAGCGGTTTCTATAACACCCGCATATCTAAATGCGTTTCTACGCGTCACCCCAGACATTGCCGAATAGAAGTGGGTAGCAAGAGTAAATCCGCCATTCTGAAAGGCATCTAACACCTCTTCATAAATGGCATCTGTGTGTGCAATGGCTGCTAAAACCCCTTTTGAGCTAACATATTTACCAAATTCAACTGCACCTTTCAATTCAGGAGCGGCAGACCAGCGCTTGATAAAATCAAAAGAAGTCAATATTTCTTGGTATTCCTTAGGGTCGGGATCTCGAATATATTTAGGGTCTTGTGCCCCTCGTTGAGAAACCGCAAAATAAGGCCCTTCTAAATGCATTCCAATAAAATCGGAACCTAAAGTATTTAATTGATGTGCTTTTTGATAGGCCTCCAAGGTTTGAATTAAATCCTCTTTTTCACAGGTTAAGGTAGTTGGCAACATCGAAGTGGTTCCGTATTTGGCATGTGTTTGAGCCACCTGCAAAAATGACTCCACGGTACCATCCATGAAATCCGCCCCACCACCGCCATGAATGTGGATATCCATGAATCCAGGAGAAATAAAATTACCTTTCGCATCCACACATGTTGAATCGGAAAATTCAACATTTTGACCCACTACATCTACGATCTTTCCATTTTCAATCAAAAGACTCGCTCCCGATTGAATTCGATTTTGGTGTATGATTTGACCATTAAAAATTTTAATTCTACCTAGCATCCTATTGGAAATTAACGGGAAGTCGAGAAGCGGAACTTGAATCTAAATATAAGTCAACTTGCGGATGATTTTGTAATATACTAGCAGGAAATAGATTTGATACACCTTTGGTGAGACAATCCGCGACTGCTTGAGATTTTCTTTCATCAGGAACCGAACAAACAATGTATTCAGATTTTAGGATTTGTTGAATCGACATACTAATTGCTTGTTTTGGAACATCATCCATCGTTTCAAACCAACCCTCTCCCATTTGTTGTGCTCGACAAGCCTCGTCTAAATCTACCACGATATAGGGTTTCTCTGTATCAAAATCAGCAGGTGGATCATTAAAAGCCAAATGTCCATTTTCGCCTATGCCAACCAAAGCAACATCGATGGGATTTTGTAAAATCAAATCACCTAATCGTTTGCATTCCGTTTCAGGATCAAGTTCTCCATTGATTAAATGTGCTATTTTCAGGTTGGGAACTAGCTTAATAAATCTTTCCACCAAATAATTTCGAAAACTAGCTTTGTGTGTTATCGGAAGGCCAATGTATTCATCTAGATGAAACATTTGAACTCTTTCCCAAGAAATTTCAGCATCAGAAATTAATTGTTGAATCGTTTCAAATTGGCTCGTTCCTGTAGCTAAAATAATATTCGCAAAACCTTTCTGCTGTATCGTTTTTTTAATTAATTCCACCGCTTTTAGTCCAGCCGAAACTCCTAAATCCTTTGAATTATTACTGATATGTACTTTCAAAATAATGAATAGTTAAACGCGTAAAAATATATTTTTCTGATATAATAATCGTAAAAAAAGCCATTTAAGGACCAATATGGTAATAGCTATATAAACAATGGAGCTTGGTTCACCAGCTAATTGAATAAGCCATTCAAAAAAATACTTAGCGGTAAATTCCCAATCAATAAATTTCTCTGAAAGATAAATCAAAATTGAATTAACGCCAATGACTTGGAATGGGAAAGCCCATTTTTTGTAGCCTAAAACATCAATGACATAATAGAAGAGCGCAAACAACAAGAGGCTAAAACCGACGGTTTGCATCACAAAAGAACTAGACCAAAGATTTTTATTAATAGGAAAGTCCAAGTTCCAAATTTGGGCAATAACTAAAGAAAGGAACCCAGAGCACACTAGATATATCGTTTTTTGTTTACCATTGAGATTTGTCTGTTTCAAAAACACACCCACCATAATACCAGCCAATGCATTTGATATAGCTGGAATATTATTAAAGAAACCAACCGTATCGTGAATTCCTTTACTTAATTTACCAGGCAAAATCAATCGATCCACATAAGAAGCAAAATTACCAGGCATACTTAAATCCCCGATTGGAAAACCTGGAGCTGATGTAAATTTCAAAATCAAATAATACCCTATTAAAAGTCCTGAAAACCAAATGAATAACCAACGTTTTTTGACATATAGAAATAAAATATTGGCGAACAAATAAGCGATACCTATTCGTCCCAAAACAGAGGAAAATCGAATATCTTCCAAAGATCTTATGGAGAATCCATTGTTGTAAAAGATTCCTAAAATCACCAAAACGCCTCCACGAATCAAGATTTTTTTCAAAAGCAGGTGTTTGGGAACACCCTTATCCAAAGATTTACCAACGGAAAAAGGTGTAGAAACACCTGCTAAAAAGATAAATAAAGGAAAAATTAGATCATAAAAAGTAAAACCGTTCCATTCTGGATGTCGAAGCTGATCAGAAAAAGCTTGAAAAAAGGAAGAATTGGTCACTTTAGATAAACCATGAACGATATCTTCTGCCCCTATAATCCAAAATAGATCAAATCCCCTGAGAGCATCTAACGAATACAATCGATTGTTCAAAAAATCCTCTTGCTTTTCCAATAAATTTGATGAATTTGCCATAGGTTAAATTTTAGGTTCCCAACCAGCTTCGTATTCACGCGACCAATATTTCATGGCTTCTTTATCATTCAAAATGTGTCCGTTTTGTGGATTAATAGCTAAAGAACGGCCTACGCGCTGAGAAATATTCCCCAACTGAACCAAAAGTGTACTTTGGTGACCACTCACGATATCTGAATTCAATGTAGAACCTAATCGAATACCATCAAAAAAGTTTAAAATATGAAGCGCATCTAAATTTTGAGAAGGATCTGAAAGATTTCTTGCATCTACATTAAAATTATTTTTCACCTCTTTCACCAAATTATTTTTAAGGTCGTAAATTTTATAAGAATTTCCACTCTCAATCACCATACTTCCTTGCTCTGCATAAAAAATTATGCCAACACTGTTGGATTCAATGGATTTGCCATTGCAACTCCTTCCTTCCCAAGAAATCATCGTATTATTTTCAAATTCAAGATTTATTACTTGTGTATCTGGCGTTTGCCAATCGTCTTTATACATATATCGTCCACCTGAGGAACTCACTTTAGAAGGGTATTCAACATTTAAGCCCCATCTAGCTAAGTCGACCATGTGTGTTCCATTGTTCAACGCCTCTCCTGTTCCCCAATGCCAAAACCAATGCCAATTATAATGAATCAAATTATCTTTAAATGGTTTTCTAGGAGCCGGTCCTTGCCATAAATCATAGTTCAACCATGCTGGCACGGCCGTTTCTTTGCCTATTCCGATGGATGGACGATTATTGGTGTACCATGTTTTGGCAAAATAGGGCCGACCAATTACTCCAGCATGAAGTTCAGCAATGGCTGCGGCAACATTGGGCCAAGATCTTCTCTGGTTTCCCATTTGCAATACACGTTTGTGTTTCGCGGCAGACTTTACCAACATTTCACCTTCATTGGGATTATGGCTACATGGTTTTTCTAAATACACATGCTTTCCCGCAGAACAAGCTAACATAGCTGCAGGAGCATGCCAATGATCAGGGGCGGTCACAATTAGAGCATCCAAATCTTTATCCTCCAAAGCATTCCTGAAATCGGGTGTTGCTTTAGGTTTAAACGCTTGGATTTTCTGAATGGCATCGATACAAATATCTGCAGCACGCGAGTCGACGTCACATACATGAAGAACTTCACAATTTTTCTGATGAGCGAAATTTTTACCAACTGCCAATCCGCGACTATTTACACCCATGCAAGCGACTCTAATTTTTTCGTTGGCACCCAAAATATTTTGATAACTTTTTGCTGAAAAGGAAGGAAGCATACCGCCCAAAGTCAAAGCAAATGCTCCAGATGAGGCCTTTTGAATAAAGGTTCTTCTTGAATTTTTCATAATAAATAGGTTAAAAAGTTCCTAAAGATTACGAATTTATTCGACTATTTCTATATATTTTATTAAAATTCAAAGAATAAATAGCGTTGGCTGAGCACGGTTGCTGAACACGGTTGCTAAGTCTGTCGAAGCACCGAAGCCAAAAGTGGTAGGAAAGGGAAAACTTGGTGAACCTTTTTGTTAACTCCTATTTTTAAACACCAAATTCACAAAGGATGTTTTGACTCTTAATTCGCATTAATAATTATCAATAAACTGATAATCTAATGTTTGCTATTTTTTTAGCCCTTTTCATTTTTTAAATTTATTAACCTAATCACTAATATAAATGGAAAATAAAATAGAAATTTTCAAAACCAATGAAGGTACTACAGAATTAAAGGTACAAATCTCAGCAAACACTGTTTGGCTATCACAAAAGCAAATGTCAATGTTATTTGAAAAAGATTCAGATACAATAGGTCTTCACATAAAAAATATTTTTAAAGAAAAAGAGTTAGAGGAATTGTCAACTACCGAGAATAACTCGGTAGTTCAAATAGAAGGAAAACGTAAAATTAAAAGAACAATAAAGTCATATAATCTCGATGTAATCATTTCAGTCGGATATCGAGTAAATTCAAAACGTGGTACTCAATTCCGCCAATGGGCTACGCAACGACTAAAAGATTATCTTATAGCCGGATATGCGATTAATCGTTATAAAGAAACAAATTTTAACCTAATCACTAATATAAATGGAAAATCAAATAGAAATTTTCACTTCTTCTGACGGAAGCACACAAATAAATGTGCAGTTTAAAGGAGAAACAGCTTGGTTAAATCAAGAACAATTATCCTTACTTTTTGAAAGAGATCAATCTGTAATATCAAGACACTTAAAAAACGTATTTAAAGATGGTGAATTAGATAAGAAAAGCAATATGCAAAAAATGCATATTACTTTTTCGGACAAATTTGTTTCATATTATAATCTCGATGTAATCATTTCAGTCGGATATCGAGTAAATTCAAAACGCGGTACTCAATTCCGCCAATGGGCTACGCAACGACTAAAAGATTATCTTATAGCTGGATATGCGATTAATCAAAAACGACTAGAAGAGCAAAATAAAAAATTAGAGGTTCTACGAGATGGCATTCGAATTATGAGTAGAGCCATCGAAGAAAAAGCTACTCATTCAGAAGACTTTAAATGGTTGCAACAATATAGCCTTGGTCTACAATTATTGGATGATTATGACCATGAAAATTTAGACAAAAAAGGTATTAGTACTCAACATTCTGTTTATCCGAATTCATTGGAATATGAAAACTTAATTCAATCCATGCGAATAAACAATGACTCTGAAATCTTTGGCAAAGTCAAAGACGGAGGATTTGAAAGCGCCATTTATCAAATTCAAAAGGGATTTGACCAACAAGACCTCTATCCATCTATTCAAGAAAAAGCAGCTATGCTTTTGTATTTAATCATAAAAAACCATGCCTTTATAGATGGCAATAAACGAATCGCAGCTGCTTGTTTTTTATTATTCCTGAATAAAAATGAACTTCTTTTTAATCCAAAAGGGCATTTTATCATTAGCAATGAAGCACTAGCCAGTTTGACACTTTTTGTAGCAAGCAGCCATCCTGATGAAATGCAAACCGTCAAAATGCTATTAATAAGCGTTTTAAATAGAAGTTTAATGGATTAAACTCCTATTCTTCCAAACTCTTCATTATCCAATTTTTAAACTCCGTTCTTAATTTAGGAGGATTCGTAGAAGGCCTTTGCAACAATACCATGGCAATCATTTCATGCTTTTGATCGATAAAGAAAATTGGGCCAGTCGCGCCACTCCAATACAAAGTACCAGCTGGACGCGGGTCATTTCCTATTTCCTTTCTTTTGATTGCATAGCCGAACGTAAATCCATTGTTCTTTAAATTGTCGGTCGGTGTAATAGCCGCTTCCAAATTCAATGGTACATAATCCGTTTTCATCATGGCTATAGTAGAAGGCTTTGCAATACGAACACCATTCAATTCTCCATTTTGTAAAACCATTTGGCTAAACTTGAAATAATCCAATGCGGTAGAATGCAATCCACCTGAACCAGAATAATAGGTTTTTTGTCCACTAATTCGAATACTTTTTACAGAACCTGGATCGATTAAAGCCAACCCTCCTTTTCCATCTGGTTGATAATAAGAAGTAAATCTTGGTGCATCTTTCGGCTCTAAATAAAAATGCGTATCCACCATACCTAGAGGATCTAATATCCGTTTTTGCACAAAATCTTGGAAGGGTTGTCCTGTAACTACTTCCACAATTCTACCAGCTACCAGCAAACCTGGACCATAAATCCATCCATCACCCGGCTCATGCGTTAAAGGTAGTTTCGACAATTTCTTTACATAATGCTCCAAATCGCTGGAATACGCATCTTTGGTAATCGCATTATAAATTTCGGGCATATTTCCGCCATAAGCACTGGGTTGACCTGTGGTGTGCGTCAAAACATGTTTAATCAACATGGGTTTCGTAGCTTCTTTGGTTTTATAAATCCAATGTCCATCTACACTATCTTTAGAAATCAAAACCTGCTGAGAAGCAAATTCGGGCAAATACTTACTCACAGGATCATTGGGCTTACATTTGCCATCCTCCATCAATAATAACAAAGCTAGTGTTGCAATGGGCTTCGTCATTGATGCCAAACGAAAGATAGCATCTTTCTTCATGGGAATATGGGTCTCCATTTGCGACTCCCCTTTTGCTTCAAAATGTACAATTTTCCCTTTACGCGCTATGAGCGTGACCGCACCTGCTATATCTTTGTTTTGAATAGATTGATTGACAAAATCCTCATAGTCATTTAATACCGATGGCTTAAATCCCAATTCTTTGACTTCCTTTTCACCAACAGTTTCCAAACTAACTACTTTCTTTATTGGCTTTTTAATCCCCTCATAAACTCCTGTCCTAAATTCATCGCTGAAATAAAATTGATAGGGATTAGGAGTAGTTAAAGCACCAATTTGCGTCATAAAAATACCAATCACATCATCTTTAGGATTCACAAAAAAATGGGTTGAATTTGCACCACTCCAGAAATACTCACCAGCTGACACATTGGTTCGATTCGCAAGCATTGGATCTTTTAACATTCCAAATCCAATACCAAATCCGTAGCCTGGTTCCAAATTCGTACTTCCATCTTCATCCATGGAAATGCCCGTCGCAATTTTATAAATTCTTGAATTTTGATCTGGCTTGCGTGTAATATCATGGGTTACATCCTGACGCATCAATTCCAAGGTTTCCTTTTTCAAAATCCGTTTCCCATTTAATTCTCCATTATTGTAAAGCATTTTAGCAAACTTCAAATAATCATCCATGGTACCCCATAAAGCATTTACTCCCGCAAAAACTGTTACACCTGCACTTTGCGGTTGCATTTTTGAACGAGTCAAATTTTTACCATCGGCAAAATCATAAACAATCATAGCACGTTTTTGCTGCTCTTCGTTCAAATTGTACCCAATGTCTTTCATTCCCAAAGGTTGAAAAATGGTTTTCTTTAAAAAGGAATCCGTTGTTTCTCCAGATAAAACTTCAATCAAACGAGAAGCCACATCGGGACCAAAAGAATAATTCCATTTAGAGCCAGGTTGATAAGACAGGGGTATTTTAGCCAAAGCTTTGACACGCTTTTCAATGGTAGTTAAACTTTGATCATATAAAATGGTATTCCAAATATCACGATCCATTTTTACTTGAGTAATCCCGTGTGACATACCAGAAGTATGACTCAACAATTGACGAATGGTTATTTTTTGTTGTGCTGGGATCAATTCACTGGACATTCCCACATTCACATCTTTTACTACTTGAAGATTTTTAAATTCTGGCAAATAATTCTCTACAGGATCATCCAATTGAAATTTACCTTGTTCATAGAGTGTCATTAAAGCAACAGTCACAATCGGTTTTGACATGGATTGTAAATAATAAATTTCATTGCCAGACATTTTTACGTTTTTATCAACATCCCGGTTACCATAAAATTTATTGTAAACAACTTTGTCTTTATGGTAAACCAAACCATGGACACCCATTAATTTTTTCGATTGAATTTCATTTTTCAAAAATTGATCGAGAGTGTCAAATTTTTGAGCAAATGTTGAATTTACAGAGTAGAAGACCGCAAGTAAAAGCGTAATTTTTGTTAAAATTGTATTCATAGAATTAAAAAGTTTCAGCTAAAATTACAGAAATATTTCTCACAAAAAAGCATAACGAATGAGTCAAAAAAAAGGGACCAAATTGATCCCCCTTTTAAAAAACTATATCAATTATTTTAATCTATATCAGTGTTTAAAATTTTCAACAAACCTAATCCATAAATAAGTCATTTTTGAGTAACATAATGTAATGATTGTTCCCATTTCAGAAAAAGGAACAATTGAAATGAATTTTATAAATACCAAAATCAAAAAAGAATAAATCTGGACAAAAATGACAGAAATATGGACAAATAAAAAGTTCACAATTCCATAAAATTGAAGCAAAATCAATCTATTTGTTCTTTTGATATCTTCTGTAAAAAATAATCAATACGGCTATAATGGCAAATAATATGGGGAAGGTCATAATTATGAGTTTAATTTAATTAAATATACAGCAAGCATCTTCAAACTCCATCCATGCAAAATCTAAATTACCCAGTCATATTATTTATAAAACAAGGAATTAATCAGTAAATGGAAGTACATCACCCGCATCATGCACCTAAAAATTGGAAAGAATACTTCAGCGAATTTCTAATGCTTTTTTTGGCAGTCACACTCGGCTTTTTCGTTGAAAACTACAGAGAACATTTTGTAGAGCGGGAAAGAGAAAAAGAATTTTTGGAGTTAATTGTAAAAGACTTAACAATGGATATTCGGATGGTGGATTCGAATTTATATTATCGAAACATTAGGGCATCCATTTGCAAGGAATTTGCTGATACATATACCAACGAAACCTATAAAAAAGATACAGGACCTTTTTATTTAAACAGTAGAAGATTACATGTCCGATATTTGTTTGAACGCACCGATGCAGGTTTTCAGTTGTTAAAAAATGCTGGTGGTTTACGTTTAATCCTTAATCCAGAAATTGTTCAAGCCATTCAACATTATGAAAATTCCATTGCCGCGATTGAAAAATTTCAAGAAGGAGAAATGAATTATTTGCGAGAATACTCTCGAGCAAATGGCGAAATTTTTGACATCAAGGTCTTAATGAAATATTCTGGAGGAAAAGTGAGTAATTACTTTTCCTATTTAATGCCAAATGAGAACCCTCCACTCCTTTCCAATGATCCTGTTAAATTAAATCTTATGATGACTCATTTTTTTGGAATGGACAAATCCAATTATGTGGTGATGTTTTTTGAAAAAAAACTCAAAAAGGAAGGAGAAGATTTAATCCATATCATTGAAAAACAGTTGAATAAGTAAATGCTCATTGAAATAAATCCCATATCATTTCAACACCTAAGGGTCGAATCATCAACTGGCTAAATTTGTGATAAATATGCATATAATACCTTTCTAAATACAAGAATAATCTTAGAAAGCTGTATTTTGCCATATATTAAACTCGATATGCCCAAATTTAAAAAAGTTTCTGATTCCGAAACCACCATCACTGAATTAATGATTCCTGCTTTTGCCAATTTCAGTGGTAAAATTCATGGGGGAACCTTATTGTCTTTGATGGATAAAGTTGCTTATGTATGCGCCGCCAAACACAGCGGTCAATATTGTGTGACAGTCGCCGTAGAAGGAGTGGAATTTTTCAATCCCGTAGAAGTCGGCGACTTAGTTTCCATCAAAGCATCCGTTAATTATGTTGGTCGAACCACCATGATTATCGGAATGCGAATCGAGTCATTAAAGCCCAAAACTGGAGTGGTTACTCATACCAATTCTTGCTATTTCACCATGGCGGCAAAAAATGAAGAAGGGCAATTGACAGAAGTTCCTGGATTGATTTTAGAAAACGAAACACAAGCTCGTCGATTTGCCGAAGGAAAATTATTGCGCAAATTATCTTTAGAGAAGCGTGAATTATTAAAATCTGATTTAAGAAATATTGCTGGAGATATTCAAGAAATGTGTATTGGAGAAAAATGCGAATTGAAATATCTTTAAGGGGTAAGAGGTGGCTTCGAGAACCTCAGCCACCGAATTTTCTCTTTTCTCTTTTCTCTCTCCTTATCAATAACTCAAAAAAGCCGCATATATCAATTCTGCCCATTTGCGGTAAGCTATTGCGGAAGGATGTAAGCCATCTTGAGCTATCCAATCCGGATTATTTTTGGCAGTTCTACCAATTTCCGTAATGTCTATGTAGGAACATTTATTTTGAAGCGCTATCCGTTTATTGATTGCATTGAACATATCAATCTCTTTACTAATCTTCAATGTGTCCAATTGCTTCCCAATCGGTGTTAAGCTATAATCTGGAATAGAAAGAACTAAAACCCTTCGTACATCTCCACCTGCTAATTCAATGGACCTATTTAGAATAAAGGTAAAATTTTTCCGATAGGTACTTGTATCAATTCCTTGATATTGATCATTGACACCAACTAACAGTGAAACAAAATTATGTCCTTCTAAATTTTGTTCAACCATCGATTTAAGCAGATCGGCACTTGTCCAACCCGTTTTTGCCAAGTAAGTCAAACGTTTGGTTTGAATGAATTTCATTTTCAACAATTGCAGTGCTTGATAAGGAAATCGATCAGGCTGATTGACCCCTTGGCCAATGGTGTAGGAATCTCCCAAGGCCAACCAAGAAATAGCTGTGGAGTCTTTTTGAGAGATAACAGGCTTTGAAATAATTATTTCAGATTCAAAGGATTTCTGACAGGAAAAGCCTAAAATCAGTAAGAAAATAGCGAAACAATATTTCATTATTTAGAAACCATGCAATTGATGAATTGTTTAAATTTAGTCTTTGGAAGTTTATA
>JBJTNH010000124.1:0-11682 GCA_046073945.1 Aquirufa sp.
AAATCCAAAATAAAAGCGATGTCAAAAATAAAATTTGATATTCGGTATTGTAACTAGATATATCTTCATACCAATAACCCGTAAAATGGGAGCTTTTTGAACAAAGAAGCAATGTAATAGTCAACACGCCAATTTTTTTTGCCGATTTTTGACAAATCTGATAAACCAGAAAAAAGCTGGGAAGTATAAAAAAGAAAAAACTAATCAATCGGAGTTGGTATAATTTAGAAATACCAGTCAATGTCTTGAATAACACTAAAAAATAAATAGAAAAAGGACCAGAAGTATGAGCATCAAATCCGACAAAGGGTCGAGGATCAGTTAAGCATTTTCTTGTAAGATACAACCACTCCAGTTCATCGATGTTCAACAATGATTCTCTAAAAGAAATAATTCTTGTGATAAAAAGGACTGTAGGTAGTATAATTAAGACAATATAGTTCTTTTTAAAAGAGTCAAACATGATTTATTGTGTATATTTAAATTTAAAATTAATATAATTTCCTGAGTCGTAATATTAATCCAACCAAATAATAAATCGAAAATATTTTCTTTATATTTCAAAGTTGAATTATTGATAAATCTCTATGAATAAAATCTTTACTTCTGCTACAGAAGCAATCCATGACATTCAAGATGGAGCGTCTATCATGTTTGGTGGATTCGGTCTGTGTGGTATACCTGAAAATTTAATTTCAGCCATTCATCAGAAAAATTTAAAAAAACTGACTTGTATTTCAAGCAATGCAGGAGTGGCAGATTTTGGTGTTGGAATTTTATTGAATAATCACCAAGTCAAAAAAATGATTTCTTCCTATGTCGGAGAAAATGAAGAATTTGAAAAACAAATCATCGAGAAATCCATCGAAGTTGAATTAGTTCCCCAAGGAACATTCGCAGAAAGAATAAGAGCAGCAGGAGCTGGAATACCTGGTTTTTACACTCGGACTGGTGTAGGCACAGAAGTAGAAAATTTCAAAGAGAAAAAGAACTTCAATGGCAAAGATTATTTGCTAGAAACAGCCCTTTCTGCTGATTTTGCTTGCATTAAGGCCTGGAAAGGCGATGCGGCAGGTAATTTAATTTTTAAAGGTACGGCACGTAATTTCAATCCTATGATGGCCACAGCTGGTAAAATTACCATTGCAGAAGTAGAAGAATTAGTACCAATTGGAACATTAGATCCCAATGAAATCCATGTTCCAGGCATTTATATTCAACGAATTTTTCAAGGTTCGAACTATGAAAAAAGAATCGAACACCTAACTACACGGACCGAGGAGACGGTATTTAATCCAAGCCTTGAACAATTTTCGGGTGCAGAGCTAGATCGGAACAAAATTGCCAAGAGAATCGCGCAAGAAATTAAAGATGGCGATTATGTGAACTTAGGAATTGGGATTCCAACATTGGTTGCCAATTTCATTGACCCAATCCGGCCTGTCATGTTCCAATCGGAAAATGGATTATTAGGGATTGGTCAATTTCCTAAACCGGATGAAGTGGATCCGGATTTGATCAATGCAAGCAAACAAACCATAACTTTCCATCAAGGCTCGTCTTTATTTAGTTCTGCAGATAGTTTTGCCATGATTCGCGGTGGACATATACATGTTACCGTTTTAGGCGCCATGGAAGTAGCCCAAAATGGCGATTTAGCTAATTGGAAAATCCCAGGTAAAATGATCAAGGGAATGGGAGGAGCTATGGATTTAGTAGCTTCTGCGAGCAATGTTATTGTTGCCATGCAGCATACCAATAAAGAAGGCAAATCTAAATTACTCAAAAGCTGTACACTACCTTTAACAGGTATCGGCTGTGTTCATAAAATTGTTACAGAACTAGCTGTGATAGAAATTGTACCTGAAGGATTCAAATTATTGGAGCGAGCAAAAGGTGTTTCTGTAGAGCATATAAAAAATTGCACCGAAGGAAATTTAATTGTTGAAGGTGAAATTCCCACGTTTTAATCAGTAAAAAAACTAATTTTGTTGGATTAATTCACAGCATGTTTTCAAAACGAATCCTTTTATTTGATACAATTACAGATGGACATCATCCAGATTATTTGTACAATTTAATTTTGTATTATTCAGAAAAACCAGAGGTTGAATTAAACATTGTTAGTGGAGAAGCGTTCATCCAATATTTAAAACAATATTTTTCAGAAGGAATTTTACCTTGGAAAAATATCAAAATACATACAATTCCTAGCAAAGAGCTTCAAAAAATCCATCAAAAATCCATTTACTTGCGTTCCTTTATTGAATGGCGCTTAATGAAAAAATATGCCCATCAATTAGGCATCAAAAAGGTCTTATTGATGTATATGGATTATTTCCAACTCGGAATTATTTTTGGTAGGAAGTCGGGACTTGACATATCTGGCATTTATTTTAGACCTGATTTTATTAAAAGTCCAACAGGATTTTATGCCAAATTCAAACGATTGATTTTTCAAGCTGCGATGAGTTCAGGGAAATTGAAAACCGTTTTTACCTTAGATCACAGCTCTTTGACAGAATTACAACAATTAAGTAGCAAAACGAAGGTACTTCCTATATGTGAACCGATTCAAAAATTTAAAATTTCGGAACAAGAAAATGAGTCTTTTCAAATCAAATATGGGATAGATAAAGACAAAATCACCTTTTTGATTTTGGGATATCTAGATGAAAGAAAAGGCATAGAAAGTTTTTTGGAAGCTTGTAAATTGATAAAGAAAGAATATTTGAATAAAATTTGCTTGATTTTATTCGGGCCAATGGAAGAAGAATATCAACAAAAAATCGAATCCCTGATTGAAACATTACCCAAACTTCAAATTGTTAAAAAGTGGGGCTATATTTCGTATCGAGAAGGACAAATGGCTTTTGATAATTCAGACTGGGGACTTGTGCTTTACAAAAATCACTTTGGCTCAAGCTCCGTTTTAGCCAGAGCTTCCACATCTGGAATTCCTGTTTTAGGAACCCAGATCGGTTTGATTGGCGATATTATCCAAAACCGGAAAATTGGTTTGGCACTTGATGAATCCAACCCCAAAATAATCTCCAAGACCTTAGAAGACATCATTGATAATAAAGTAAAAATAGACAAATCAGCGATTCAACAATTTGCGAATGAAAATTCGATTCAAGCCTTTGGAGATGCCATTAATGAAATAATTTGATGTAAGATGTATGACGTAAGATGTATCATTAGTTTTTAATTCTTAATTCTACATTCTTAATTTTACATTCCTCATACATCTTTCATCATACATCTTACATCAAATTCATAATTCCAAATACTGAATATTGCTTTTCAGATTTTTCAACAAATTTTTTGTTCTTTCGGGTCGGGCATCTGTGATAAAAACTTGCCCAAAATGTTCTTCGGACATCATTTCTACTAATCTTTGAATTCGGCGATCATCCAATTTATCAAAAATATCATCCAATAAAAGCAGCGGTTTTCTAGGTTTACTACTCGCTAATGTATCAAATTGAGCTAACTTCAATGCAACCACAAAACTTTTTTGTTGCCCTTGAGAGCCAAATTTTTTCAAAGGATATTGATTGATTTCAAACGAGAAATCATCTCGATGTATACCTACACTGGTTCTTTGAGACATCCTATCTGCCAATTCAGCATTCCTTATAGATTCATCTAACTTCCCTGGCTCAAAACTAGATTCCAATTTAATCATAACGTCCTCTCTCCCATCGGATAATTTCGCATAATGCTCTTGAAAACTTGGAATAAAGATCTTTAAAAATTCCATTCGTGCTAGATTGAGACTTTCTCCCAATTCCACAAGAGGCTGATGATAACTATCTAATTGCAATTGATCTACTCGGTTTTGTTCAGCAAATTGCTTGAGTAATGTATTCCTTTGTTGAACAATGCGATTATATCTAAGTAATTGATCTAAAAATTGTCGATCCATTTGAGACATCATACCATCAAAAAATCGCCGGCGAGTATCACTACTTTCTCTAACTAAATCGGTATCATGTGGATCCATCAATACCACAGGAAAATTCCCAATATGATCAGCCAATCGAGTATAAGGTTTTTGGTCTTTCAAAAAGCTCTTCTTATTCCCTTTTTGAAAAGCGCAAGTAATTTGTGTTTCGCTCTTTGGTAAATTCGCACTTACTTGTTTTTGATAAATAAACGTACCCTGAACCATGAAATAGCTTTCATCGTGTTTGACACAAAGTAGATCTGCAATGCCGCGTGCACTTTTGGTCATGGATAAAAAATGGATTGCGTCCAGTAAGTTGGTTTTCCCAATTCCATTCTCTCCTACAATGCAATTAATCTCCGGAATAAAGTCGAATTGCGCTTCATCATAGGATTTAAATTGCTTAACCTGAAGAGATTTTAGGTACATAAGGAGGGTGAAATTTACTCTAAGAAGTAAAAATAAGGAATATTACACGATTTTTGAGATTGATTGCGGGTATTTCGACTCAAATTTTGGCTTCTCAATGCTTTTGTTTTAATTTCGCATCGGATTCTATTAGACAAATTGAATTGTTTAATACTAAATACAAATTTTCTATCAAAACGATGGCAAAGAAAGACGCTCAAGCACCCAAGTATTCTAAAGAAACATACCGTTTTTGGTATGAGTCAATGCAATTACAACGCAAATTCGAGGAGAAATGTGGACAATTGTATGGAATGCAAAAAATTAAAGGTTTCTGTCACTTGTATATTGGACAAGAAGCTTGTTCATCAGGTTCAAAATCAGCTTTGATTGAAGGAGATAAATACATTACGGCATACCGTGATCACGGTATTCCTTTGGCATTAGGAACTTCCCCTAATGCAATCATGGCCGAATTATATGGCAAGATTACTGGAGCTTCCAAAGGTAAAGGTGGATCTATGCACATTTTTGATAAAAGTGTTGGATTTGTGGGTGGCCACGGAATTGTAGGAGCACAAATTCCTTTAGGTGCAGGTTTGGCTTTTGCAGAAAAATACAAGAAAACTGGTAATGTTTCTATCACTTATTTTGGTGATGGAGCGGTTCGTCAAGGAGCGTTACACGAGACTTTCAACATGGCTATGACTTGGAAACTACCTGCTATTTTTGTGGTAGAAAACAATGGTTATGCGATGGGAACTTCTGTTGCACGTACTTCCAACGTTACAGACTTATACACCATTGGTGAGGCATACGATATGCCAGCAGAGGCAGTAGACGCGATGGACGTTGAGGCAGTTCATGAAGCTGTTTCAAGAGCAGCAGCTCGCGCAAGAGCTGGCGAAGGCCCTACTTTCTTAGAATTTAGAACGTATCGTTACAGAGGACATTCCATGTCTGATCCTCAAAAATACCGTTCAAAAGAAGAAGTTGAAGCGTACAAAGATCGTGACCCTATCGAACAAGTAAAAAATACGATTTTAACTCACAATCTACTTAGTCAAGCAGAATTAGACGAAATTGATGCAAAAATCAAGATTCAAGTTCAAGAATCTGTTGATTTCGCAGAAAACTCTCCTTTCCCTGACAAGTCTGAAGCATACAAAGATGTGTATGTACAGGAGGATTATCCGTTTGTGGAGGAATAATTGATGTAAGATGTAAGATGTATGAGGAATGTAAAATTAAGAATTAAAACTAATCATACATCTTACGTCTTACATCATACGTCATACATCATACATCTTATCATATTTAACAATTCCTTTAATCTCACTTAACAAGCCACTAAAATAGGTAAAGTAATTTTGACTCAACAAATCAATCATTGATGGGTCAATCACATAAGACTACCTACAAAACCATTGTCATTTCTGACTTGCATTTAGGCAGCAAAGGCGCCAAAGCAAAAGAAGTCAACGAATTTCTTCGAGTTAATTCTTGTCAACAACTTATTCTTAACGGCGACATCATCGACGGCTGGCAATTAAAGAAAGGTGGTTCTTGGAAAAAGAAGCATACTGGATTTTTCAGAGCTGTCCTTAAAATGATGGACAAATTTGACACGGAAGTCATTTATTTAAGAGGTAATCATGATGATTTTTTGGATCAAGTTCTACCTATCAAAATAGGCAAGCAATTTTCCATTCGTCAAGATTATATGTTGAATACGTTTGGCAAAAAGTATTTCATCACTCATGGAGATATATTTGACAGTATAACGAGTCAAATGAAATGGTTAGCTTATTTAGGAGATGTGGGTTACACATTTCTTTTGTGGCTCAACAAATGGTACAATCAGTACCGCACTTGGAGAGGTAAGCCTTATTACTCCTTGTCGCAAACCATCAAACAAAAAGTAAAAGCTGCGGTCAATTTTATTTCTGATTTTGAAGAGAAATTGGCAGAGCTAGCCATTGCCAAAAATGCAGATGGCATCATTTGTGGGCATATTCACAAATCAGAAATCAAGGAAATCAACGGAATTTGTTACATGAACTCAGGTGACTGGGTAGAATCCTTGACTGCTTTGGTAGAAACACATGCTGGAGAATGGTTAATCGTAAATTATCCAGATTTTGATTTAATGAAAGATTTAGAAGGGATTCAAGTAGAATCGAACCAAACATACGCATAACATGGGCAAATTTATTTTTACAGTTCAGGGAGAAGGAAGAGGGCATTTAACACAGGCTATTTCTTTGACACAAATTGCAAGAGAGGCTGGGCATGAAGTAATTGGATATGCAGTTGGCACCTTTGAAGGAAGAATCATTCCGAGCTTTTTTACTGACTTTATTGGAGATATGCCCCTGATTCAGTACGAAAGTCCTTCCATTAACTATGGCACTGGAAAGTCTGTATTATTAGGAAAAACGGCTTCACAAGCCTTTACAAAATTTAGAACTTATTGGAAGAGTGCTACTCAATTAGGCCATTTTATTGACGATTTACAACCTGATGCCATTGTCAATTTTTATGAATCCATCACTGGATTATACAACCTAAAAAGTGGCTCTAAAATCCCTTGTATGTCGATTGGGCACCAATATTTATTGTTAAATAAAAACTTCGTTTCACTTCCTGAGAAAAAATTAGATCAATTTTTATTGAATTTAAATACTAAAATCACAGCGATTGGATCAAAAAAATTATTGGGTTTGTCTTTTCGTGAAATTGAAAATGATGAAAAAATTTCTGTTGTTCCACCTTTGTTACGCCAAGAAGTTAAAACCTTAGAAACTCAAGATGGCAATCATTGGTTAGCTTATTTAACGCATTACCGTTTGGCCGACGATATAATGGCATGGTCAGAAAAAAATCCACATATTCAATTGGATTGCTTTTGGGATCATAAAATCCATACCACCACATATAAGCATTCTGATTCATTGACCTTTCATCCTATTAATGCAGAAATGTATTTGTCGAAAATGAAATCATGTGCAGGATTGATTTCAACGGCAGGATTTGAATCCGTAGCGGAGGTCATGTATTTAGGAAAACCAGCTATGATGGTACCCGTTCCTAATCATATTGAACAAATGATCAATGCCTTTGATGGAGAATTATCAGGAGCAGGTGTGGCAGCGAGAGAGTTCAATTTAGATATTTTCAAAAATTATTTACCTCAATATGTTTCGGTAAAAGATCAATATCAAACTTGGGTAGGACAATCTCCCAACAAGATGCAAGAACATTTGAGAGGTTTATTAGTGAAGGAAAAGAAACATCATCCTTTCAAAAATATTATTAAAGGCTTCAATCGTTTCAGAAATGGAAGAATGCCTTTACCCAACAGCATGAGTTAGTTTAAATGAAGAATAAATACTTAAAAATACCGAATGATGTTTGGTATTTTTTTTGTTTAAAATCTATCTAAAACAAAAAAGGAATCATATCTGAAACCTGTCGGATAAATCTTTTAATCAATTAAGATTGAGGTAGGATTTTTTTTAAACATTAAGGTATTAAGAGATTAAGAGAAATAAGTGAAACTTAATGATTCTTAATGCCTTAATGTTTAAAAAAAAGATTTGATAGATTCAAAAGGATGCGAACATTGAGACTAATAATAATATCAAAAAAGTCTAAATTATTTCCCAGACCCACTTAAACCAAAAAAGCCATCCGTCGGCTGACAGATGGCTTTTTTATCATTCAATAAATTTAGAACGTATATCTTGCTCCTGCTTGCATTTGCCATCTTGAACCTAATTGATCAACAGAGTACGGAGTCGCAGGTGCTGAAAACTTATAGATCGGATCTGCAGAGGTACCTGAGTTTACACGAGATAAACCAACACTTGCCGTTGAATTGAATGTATTCGGAGAGAAGTACAATCTACCCCAATCTTTATTAATTAAATTCGTTGCATTGATAATGTCTAATGAAAACTGAATTTCATGACCATTCGATGCCTTGATTGTATGAGAAAGCTTTAAATCAACTGTTACATTCCAAGGAGTTCTACCGCCATTTCTTTCAGTAAAATCACCTTTTCTTGTGCTTAAATATTCATCAGCATTGATATAATTCATAAAAGCTTTTGCTTGTGCACTTGCAGTTCCTAACTTGGCATCATCCACCATATATTTCGTTGCTTCTGCTTCATCTTTAAAGATATAAGCTAAACCAGCAGCTTGTGGTGTATTTGCGATGGTTGAGTTAACAAATCCCCACGTGAATGGAGCACCAGATTGTGCACTAAATACACCTGATAAAGTTGTTGCTCCCGCCTTTTTCCAAGCCAAAGTATAACCAAATTGACCAATGATACGATGTCTAATATCAAAATTAGAGTACGATAATTTAGGATCGTTAGGTGTCAATGACTGATTCAATTGCCAGTTTGACTCCATTGAATTACGAATACCGTTTGTTAAGTCGAAACTTTGACCGTAAGTATAAGCCGCCATAAAATTGAATCCGAAAGCATAAGTTTTAGAAACTTGAGCTGTCAAACTATAACGATGTCCTTCAGAAGTATTCGCTAATTCGTAGGCATTAGAAAAAGAAGTATTCAACTTTTGACCTGTAGTACCACCTGACAAATAAATAGGCATTTGGCGTTGCGTATCATAAGAGAAATATTTCACTGAATCTTTCAAATTCACCATTTGGAATTTCAAATCGCTAATTGTTTTCGTGTAGATACCTTCCAAAGTAATTTTATAGCCATTGATGGTTTTGTCTACGGCCAAAGAACTTCTCCATACTTGTGGCATTTTGAAATTATTCGCCATCGCATCTACTTGTGTTAAACTTTTTTGTCCATTATTGAAAGCGAACGTTTTTGCTCCATCTTTCAAAACATCTCCAACATTCTTTCCTGCTACGTTATTTACGTCAAAGGCTCCAAAACCAACGCCATCATTATAGAAGGCATAACCTAACCAAGCGAAAGGAATTCTACCAGTAAAGATTCCCGTTCCTCCACGAATAATCGTTGAACGGTCGCCATTTACATCATAATTAAATCCTAATCTTGGAGAGAATAATACTTGTCCAAAAATTGAATTGGTCACTTTATTCAATGGAGTAGCAGCTACATAGGTTGATCCTGCACTTGGATCAGTTATGGTTGAAGCCAATTTTGGACTTAAATTAGGAGCGTCTGTGCTAGCTATATCAAAACGAATACCTGGAGATAATTTCAAATTATCAGTAACCTGAATTTCATCTTGTGCATAAAGGCTGTATAAACCTACATTGAAAGTAGCATACGGATTATTATAAATAGCATCTCTATCATTGTTTGTAAAGCTATAAGAACCACGTACACGATTCACATTACCATTGTAAAAATCAGCTAAACTCTTATACGCCACACGACCATTCCAAGAATTAACAAATCCATAATTGATGTTATAAAGCTCATTGTGCGTTCCTACTAAGAAGGTATGGTTACCTTTAAACCAAGTAAAATTATCTGTAAATTCAAACGTCTTTTGTTTCATATTAAAGACTGTTGCCTCCCGCTCATTTCCTAAAAATATCGTTCCTCCGTTAGATGCAATTTCAACTTGAGGAAAAGCGAAATTTGCACTTGAAGGAGTACGGTAATCGCGAATATCAGAATATCCTAAAATTAAACTATTTGAGTAGGTTCCGAAGTGACTTTTTAATTCCGCAACTGTAGAGTTGGTCTTGTTGTATTGAGTAAAGTCCATTGATCCGAAACGAAAGTTGGCCACATCACGCTCTAAGTTAGATGCTTCAGAAGCTACGTATGAATTTCTGATTGATAATTGGTGTTTTTCAGAAATATTCCAATCGATACGATTAAAGAATTTATTACTTTTTGAATAGATCGAATATTCACCAAAGGCTCCTGGATCAAAACCATAATTCGTTTTTAGGAAAGATGAAATTTGATTGGCAGTTGCCACATCTATGATAGTCCCTGGAGCACCAGCTTGGTAAAAAAGAGGTTCATTTCTTTGCGTAATTTCTTCATTGGTAAACCAGAACAATTTGTTTTTAATCAATGGTAAACCTAATCTAAAACCAGTTTGGTAATCAGAATAACCACTTGGAATGGCAGCACCATCACCTGCATTATTAGGGCCTGTCAAGAAGGCATTTCTACCATATCCATAAACAGAACCTTTCACTTGATTCGTTCCAGTACGTGTTACTGCATTAATTGAACCACCTGTAAAGTTTCCAATTTTAACATCATAAGGAGCCACATACACTTGAACATCTTGAATAGCGTCCAAAGAAATAGGATTGGTACGAGTACTAGAACCCGGCATACCTGAAGTTCCACTTTGTCCACCTAAAGATGGGCTAAAACCAATGGCATCATTATTAATCGTTCCATCCACGGTTACGTTGTTATAACGAAAGTTTGTACCAGCAAATGAATTGCTTGAGCTCCCTTGTGGAGTTAAACGAGTCATATCTGTCAAACTACGATTCAACGTTGGAACAGATTTGATAGTTGTTTCGCTCAAAGTAGTAACCGCACCAGAACGAGTACCTCCCTTATCTGCTTTCACAACTACTTCTGTCAAAGTTGTATTTTCCTCAGAAATAACAATATTTACCGCAGGATTAGACCCTAAAGTTAAATTTAAATTATCCGCCTTAAATGTTTTGTAACCGACGAAAGTAACGCTCAAAGAATAAGGACCCCCTGGATTCATATTCGCTAAAACGAAATTCCCATCAATTTGTGTTGATACCCCGTAACGAGCTCCCGTAGGAGTATGGATCATAACAACCGTAGCACCCGGAATTTCTTCCCCTTTGGTGTCTTTTACTTTACCTGATAATGTTGATGTAGTAATCTGTCCAAAAGAATCGAAAGTAACGACAGATAAAATCAGAACAAACAGCAAAACTGCTGATTTAAAAAAATTGTACATTTCTTATATTGGTTTTTTAACGAAGGCAAAATTAATACCTAATAAAATAGCCAATGTTAAGAAATTGTTAACAAAGTGTTAAGGATGTGTGAGGTAAGAGGTAAGAGGTAAGAGGTAAGAGGTAAGAGGTAAGAGGTAAGAGGGAGACCGATGGCTGAGCAGAGTCGAAACCAAAGGATATGTAAGGATAAGTTGGTAAAAATTAGGCTTCCTATCAAACACATGACAACTAAACTCTAAAAAATACGAAAGAGGCAAACAGAAATAATTTTATCAAACAACTGAACTTATTATCGTTTAAATTGCAGGGGGTAAGGGGACGCATTACCCCTTAAAAAACAAAAATTAGATTTACTAATAGTACGCTTATATTCTTTTATCAA
>JBJTNH010000125.1:0-6056 GCA_046073945.1 Aquirufa sp.
CTTTTTCCGATTTGTTTAATGGGAAAAGAGCATGTTTTTATACATTTGGGCTGGATGACAGTTTTACGTTACAAAGAACTTTAGACTATGAAAATGAATAATGATATGAATTTACGATCACAACAATGGTTTGGTAAGACAGGGAAAGATGGATTTATTTACCGTGCATGGATGAAAAATCAGGGTATTCCTGATGATTATTTTCAAGGAAAGCCAGTCATTGGTATTTGTAATACTTGGTCTGAATTGACGCCTTGCAATGCGCATTTTAGAGAATTAGCCGAATTTGTTAAAAAAGGAATCATTGAAGCTGGAGGATTTCCAGTGGAATTTCCGGTGATGTCATTGGGTGAAACTTTGATCAAACCTACCGCTATGTTATACCGTAATTTGGCAAGTATGGACGTGGAAGAATCCATCCGTGCCAATCCAATTGATGGTGTGGTATTGATGTGTGGTTGCGATAAAACTACTCCTTCTTTGGTAATGGGCGCTTGTTCAGTGGATTTACCTACATTGGTAATCTCAGGAGGACCTATGATGAAAGGTAAATTCAAAGGCAAAGAAATTGGAACCTCAGACGTTTGGCGTTTTGCAGAAGCCTATAAATTGGGCGAATTAACGCAGTCGGAATTCATAGAAGCAGAAGCATGTATGGCACGTACACCTGGCCACTGTGCCGTGATGGGCACCGCCTCTACGATGGCAACCATGGTGGAAGCTTTGGGATTGTCTTTACCTCAAAATGCAGCTATCCCCGCAGCAGATGTAAGAAGAAAGGTGTTGGCTCAACATTCAGGAAGAAGAATTGTGGAAATGGTGCAAGAGGATTTGAAATTGTCCAAAGTGTTGAAGCGCGAAGCCTTTGAAAATGCCATCCGCGTGAATGCAGCTACAGGTGGTTCAACCAATTTTGTGATTCACTTATTGGCCATTGCTGGTCGAATTGGAGTCGATTTACATTTAGATGATTTTGATAAATTTTCGAAATCCATTCCTCTTTTGGCCAATATTCAGCCATCCGGAGAACATTTCATGGAAGATTTATACTATGCGGGCGGTTTACCTGCTTTGATGAATCAAATGAAAGAACATCTTCATACTTCCATTATAACGGTGAATGGTAAATCGGTCGGAGAAAATATTGCCAACACTCCTATTTATGATGCTAACATCATTTCAACCATCGATGCCCCTTTTAAAAAGGATTCAGGAATTTCAGTGGTGAAAGGAAATTTAGCTCCGAATGGTGCAGTGGTGAAGCCATCTGCTGCCTCTCCTGAATTATTCAAACACCGAGGAAAAGCGGTTGTATTTGAAAATATCGAAGATTATCACGCTAGAATTGATACTCCCGAATTAGATATAGACGAAAATTCAGTCATGGTACTGAAAAATGTGGGTCCAAAAGGATATCCGGGTATGGCCGAGGTGGGTAACATGGGAATTCCGAAAAAGCTTTTGGAAAAAGGCGTTAAAGACATGGTTCGTATTTCCGATGGCCGTATGAGCGGAACAGGATTTGGAACCGTTATTTTACACGTTTCTCCTGAATCTGCTGCAGGTGGACCTTTGAATTGGGTGCAAAATGGCGATTATATTGCCCTTGATTTGGAAAATAGAAGCATCAACTGGGAAGTGAGTGAAGAAGAATTAGCAAAAAGAAAAGCCAATCAACCATTGGTAAAACCGAAAATGGACCGTGGTTATGTGAGTTTATTCATAGAACACGTAGAACAAGCAGACCAAGGTGCTGATTTTGATTTCTTAAAAGGAGGTTCAGGTTCTATCGTAACCAGAGACTCGCATTAATTATTTCATATGTTAAAGTTTATTGTAACAGGTGCTTCTCAAGGTATTGGATATGAGATAGTTAAATCTATTTTATTGAAAGGCGATTTTGTGATTTTGAATGATAAAGATGCGGAGCAAACGGCATTGGCCACTCAACTATTACATTCACTAGGCTTGACAAATTTTGTTACGCTGGTGGAAGATGCAGCTTCAGAGGGCTTTTTGAATCAATTAGATCAGGTCATTGAATCTAGCCCAGGAACTTTGGCAGGCGTTGTTTGCAATGCGGGAATTACCACTTTTGGCGATTTCTGGACTTATTCCAAAGAATCCATGGATGAGATTTTGAGAATCAACATCAAAGGAACCTTTTTCTTGATTCAATTAATTGCCAAAAAACTAAAAGAGCAGCAATTACCAGGAAGTATTGTTTTAACATCTTCAGTGACGGGACACATCGCGCACCCTGATTTGGCAGTTTATGGGATGACCAAGGCAGCCTTGAATCAATTAGCCAAAAATTTAGTCATTGATTTGTCGCCTTACCAAATTAGAATCAATACCGTTTCGCCAGGTGCCACATTAACGGAAAGAACCTTATCTGATACCAATTACCAGCAATCATGGTCTGAAATAACCCCTTTGGGCAAACCAGCGACCGTTGGAGACATTTCTGATGCTGTTCTTTTCTTTTTATCGAATCAATCGAAGCACATTACTGGACAATTTTTAGTGGTAGATGGAGGTTGGACCTCCGTGGGTATTCCTCCTAAATAGTTTAAAATTGAAGAATATGTTACTATTTGATGCACATTTGGACCTAAGCATGAACGCCATGGAATGGAATCGTGATTTAAGGGATTCCTTGGATGAGATTAATGAGCGAGAAAATGGAATGAGCGACAAACCTGACAGAGGGAATGCGACCATTTCATTGGATGAATTGCGCAAAGGCAATATAGGAATCGTAGTGGCCACGCAAATTGCTCGTTATGTAGCCAAAGGGTCTGATTTACCCGGATGGCATTCGCCAGAACAAGCATGGGCGCAAACACAGGCGCAATTGGCTTATTATAAAAGTTTGGAATATTTGGGAGACCTATCTCCAATTCGTAATACGGCGGAATTAGAGGCACATTTGGAATATTGGAACCAGACAACAGATGTTAAAAAGAAAATTGGTTATGTATTGAGTTTAGAAGGTGCCGATTCTATTTTGAGCTTGGAGCATTTGGAAATGGCTTATTCAAACGGTTTGAGAGCCATAGGTCCAGCGCATTATGGCCCAGGAAGGTATGCGCAAGGAACCAATGCCAGTGGAGGATTAGGAAAAATGGGCAGAGAATTGGTTCAAAAAATGGAGCAATTGAACATCATATTAGATGCCACGCATTTGTGTGATGAAAGTTTTTGGGAAGCCTTGGAACACAACCATGGGCCAGTTTGGGCGAGTCACCAAAATGCAAGAGCCTTGGTCAACCACAATCGCCAATTTTCCGACGATCAATTCAAAGCCCTCATAGAACGCAAAGCAGTGATAGGCATGCCCTTAGATGCCTGGATGATGGTCCCAAATTGGGAAAGAGGTACATCTACCCCAGAGAGCATGAACGTCAGCCTAAATACCATGATCGACCACTTGGATCACATTTGCCAACTGGCAGGCAATGCCCAGCACGTAGGCCTAGGAACCGATTTAGACGGCGGCTTCGGAACAGAACAATGTCCGAAAGACCTAAAAACCATTGCTGATTTACAGAAAGTACCTGAATTATTATCCAAACGAGGTTATTCGGATTCGGATATTGAAGGAATTTGTCATGGGAATTTTTTGAGGTTTTTGAGGAGGGTGTGGAAGTAAAAAATTAAGAATTAAGAATGTAGAATTTATAGATATTGTTGATCGAGGGATTACATTATTTCATTTTCCAAATTTTTAAATTCGTTTTCAATTTCCTCAATAGTAGGTAAACTACTTTTTAAGTTTTCTGGAAGATTTTCAGTAATTTGAAATTCACTCACTCCCATCGGTTTATCAATATCTCTCAATGCAAATTCTGCTTCAATATTATTTTTGTCTCTGCAAAGCAAAATTCCAATAGTGGCCTTATCATCTGATTGTTTGAGCAAAGTATCCACAGCCGATAAATAAAAATTGAGCTTACCTGCATATTCAGGTATAAACTTGGTGTTCTTCAATTCGATTACCACATAACATTTTAGTTTAATGTGATAAAAGAGCAAATCAATATAATAGTCATTGCCAGCTATTCCCAAATGATATTGCTGACCGACAAAAGCAAAACCTTTCCCTAGTTCTAATAAAAATTTAGTGATGTGTTCTACCAATTGTTTCTCAATGTCTCTTTCTCGAAAATCTGCTGCAAACGTCATAAAATCAAAGATGTATGGATCCTTGAGTGTTTGCTGAGCTAGATCAGATAAAGGCTCGGGTAATGTATTTTTGAAATTTGAAACGGCTTTGCCGTTTCTTTTATATAAATCGGTTTTTATTTGTAAGGCTAAATTATCTCTACTCCAGTTACTTTCTAAAGTTTGATTGATATAAAAATAAGCTTCTTTTATATCTTTTATTTTAGTAATAAGTATTTTAATATGGCCCCATGGCATTTTAAATACGGGGTGTTGCTTTATTGCGTCCCCTATTTGGGGATGAACTAATAAATAGTTCACATTTTGTGAACCAATTGTATATCCTTCTATTTCGTTCACAGCTTGTGAACTAAAATATTCAAAGAATAGTTTGCAGGTTTTTAAATTTGAAACAGAAAATCCTTTCATATCTGGAAATTCATCTTTTAAATCCTTAGAAAGTGTTTCTAAAAATTTTGTCCCCCAAGCTGTTTGTTTCTCTGAAATAATTTTCCCCAATTCCCAATAAAACAGGATAAGTTCGGTATTAACAGCCATGGCAGCTTTTATCTGAACCGAACGTATTTTACTTTTCAATTCGATAAGCCATTTCTTGTACGTGGCATCACTTAAGTTCATTTTCTTTCTATTAGTGGGTGATTAAAATTTAAATCTTATACGATTTAAATAAAATAAAATGTTACACAAAATTTAAAACTGATAATCGGTTTTTTAGGCATTTACGTAAAAAGGTATTAGGTAAAAGGTAATAGAGAAAGGAAAGAATACGGCAGGAGACTAAGCAATGGAAAAATAAAAATGATTAATAGCGAAAGATGTTGAAATTGTTTTTTGAAGAAAAATCTAAGTATTTTACATTTTCTCTTTTCTCTCTTCTCTTTTCTCTCTACTTTTAAGAAAATTATAACATCTAACCATTAATAGCGCACACAAGTCCTCTCAGGACTGCCCTGTTTTTGTTGGGTGAAATAATCAGAAAATAGTATAGGATTTTTATAGTTTTAATATTGAAAGGTTTTTTATGCTTGATTGTAATTAGACTAGAATTGAAAATGAATGAAACAAAACAAAACTTCGCTTATCTACCGAATACTGGGTGTATAGGCGAAAGTTTGTTTACCACTTATACTAGTTTGTAGACATTTTTAAACCAAAGAATTAAGAACTTATGAATTTAAAAGAATGGTTATCGGAAAAAGAATTCTCTTTTCATAGGATAGAGACCTTAGTCGCCTTGTTAATTATGTCTGGAATTATTTTAATGCAAGTCGTTATTCCATTTATTAACAATTATTTTTCTAATATAATTGTACATTTATCAATTTTTATTGCCTTTTATATCATAATTGTAGGTTATTGGTATTATAATAGATCCGTTTTTCCAAAAATTAAGAATTCAAAACAATATATAATTATTGCAATTATCACCGAAAATGCAAAACAAAAAACTAGAATTACAAATGATTTTTCAAGCCAAATCAAAAGACTTTTAATTGAATACGGTTTAGATGGAACCTATGAAGTTTTGGTTCTTCATAATCATCAGTCACGAATAATACAGAATAGAATTGATCTATTTTCACAATCACTTAGAGCTAATCTTCCAATGTCTGAAGATGTTGTAAAGTTTAACAAATTAACCAAACGACTCAATGCAAATTTCATTATTCATGGAGATTTAATTAAACGTAACCCTGAAAATAGTACATATTGTTTGAGTATTGAGGCTGTAAGTACCCCCTTTTTCAGACAGTCAAAACTGTAGACATTGGGTTATTAAGCACTTTTTCTTTCCATTCGACAGGAGTTAAATTTCCTAAAGATTCATGAGGTCTATTGTAATTATATTCATCCATCCATTCTTGAGT
>JBJTNH010000126.1:0-6602 GCA_046073945.1 Aquirufa sp.
TTAACATAAAGTGATCAAACCCTCCTTTTTCGATTTGAGCCAATTCTAAATCTAATTGTTGTATATAGGGCGTTATGGTCTCATTTCCAAGATTTTTCAATTGGATTTCATCCTTAGAAATGATGGCTAATTCATAATCATTGACATATATTACTCGTTTGGTATATTCTATAATGGGAGAAGCATCTGATGCCAAAAAATGCTCTCCTTCACCCACGCCAATTACCAATGGACTTCCCTTTCTAGCCGCAATTAATCGATCCGGGAAGCCTTCCTCCATTACGATTATAACATAAGCGCCACTCACCCTTTTTAGAGCAATTCGCATGGCTTCTTCTAGGGTAGAATGATTATTTATTTGGATGTCTTCAATGAAATTTACTAAAACTTCAGTGTCTGTTTGACTTTCAAACTGATAGCCTTTTTGTATTAATTCTTGTTTTAAGGAAGCATAATTTTCAATAATCCCATTGTGAACCAAGGTTAGTTTTCCGCTATTCGATTTGTGTGGGTGCGCATTTACATCAGATGGCTCACCGTGTGTTGCCCATCTCGTATGTCCAATTCCTATGGTTGAGGTTTGAACTACATCTTCTTTCCATGTTTCTAATTCGCTTACTCGACCTTTCTTTTTATAGGAAATGATGTTTTTTCCATAAAGTGCAATACCAGAGCTATCGTAACCCCTGTATTCCAACCTTTTTAAGCCTTTAAGAATGATTGGGTACGCTGTTTGAGATCCTATATAAGCGACAATTCCACACATATTGAAAATATTTTAATTTGAACTTTTTGAATAATGAGAGTTGGAAATTCCTAATCTGTAATTAATGCAAATATCTTTAATTTATGATTTTATACCAAATAAATAGGCAATATATTGCTGATATTTTATTTGTATTTTATTGTACTTTTTAAATATATATTCAAGGAGCTTAGAAAAAGAGGATTGATAGAGTTGAAAAGTCAGCGATGACATATTTATAAATTTGTGTAATTTTAATTCAAATCAAAAACTTTATGAAGCATTATTTATTCTTATTCATTTTTATTTTCTCCTCCTCCATACCTTCATTTTCACAATCATTGAGAGTAGAACCTTTGAATTGGTGGGTTGGGATGAAAAATCCCAAACTTCAAATATTAATTCAAGGGAAAGATTTGAAAGGTTCATCCGTTACTTCTTCACTTCCTGGATTAAAAATAGAAAAAGTTCATTTTGCAGATAGTCCCAATTATTTATTTGTTGATTGCATCGTCGCTCCTTCAGCAAAAGCAGGGAATTATCCATTGATCATAAAAAAAGGTGGAAATGTCATTCATACAGTGAATTACCGTTTAGAAGCCAGAGAAAAGGGATCTGCTCAGCGTGCTAGTTTTAGTCCTAAAGATGTTATTTATTTAATTACTCCCGATCGTTTTGCCAATGGTGATGAAAGCAATGATGCCGCACCTAGTTTGTTAGAATCTCAACCCAATAGATCCGAGATGTATGGTCGTCATGGTGGAGATATCAAAGGAATTCAAGATCGTTTGGATTACATTAAAAACATGGGTTTTACGGCAATTTGGAATATGCCTTTGTTAGAAAACGATGAAAAACGTGAAAGTTATCATGGATATTCCATTACAAATCATTATCAAATTGACCCTCGTTTTGGAACAAATGAACAATTTCGTGCCTTATCTCAACAAGCAAAAGATCGCGGAATAAAAATGATTGTTGACATTGTTTTAAATCATATTGGAGATGGTCATTATTGGATGAAGGATTTGCCATTTAAAGATTGGATTAATTATGGTGGTAAATTTGTTTCTACCACACATCATAGAGAAGTTCAGCAAGATCCACACGCTTCCAAAGCAGATGTGAAATTACAAGTAGAGGGTTGGTTTGTTCCGACAATGCCAGATTTGAACCAAAAAAATCCATTTCTTGCAACTTATTTGATTCAAAATTCCATTTGGTGGGTTGAATATGCGCATTTGGGTGGATTGAGAATAGATACTTATCCATATTCTCTGAAAGAGTTTGCGAATCAATGGTCAACCTCTTTATTAAATGAGTATCCCAATCTAAATATGGTTGGAGAAGAGTGGTCAAGTAATCCAATAATAACGTCCTATTGGCAAAAAGGAAAGATCAACGCAAATGGTTTTGTTTCTACTTTGCCTTCTTTGATGGATTTTCCGCTTCAAACCGTTTTGGCGGAATCTTTGAAGGAAAATGACCAAGAATGGGGGAAAGGATTGATGAAATTATACACTGTTTTATCCAATGATTTGGTTTATCCAGATCCATACAATTTAGTTGTTTTTGGAGATAATCACGATATGAGTCGGTTTTTTACCCAAGTTGGAAATGATATTGATTTATTTAAAATGGGTATGAGCTTTGTATTGACGACACGTGGAATTCCTCAAATTTATTATGGGACAGAATTATTGTTTTCTAATCCCAAAAGTAACGAACATGGTGAAATACGAGCTGATTTTTATGGAGGCTGGAAAGGGGATGTTAAAGATGCTGTTTCGGGTAAAAATTTGACTTCCGAAGAAAAAAATGCCCAAGATTTCATGCGTAAACTATTGAATTGGCGTAAATCTAATGACGCCATTCATCATGGTAAATTATTGCATTTTGCACCAGAAAATGGGGTTTATACTTATTTTAGGTATTCAGACAAGGCAAAAGTCATGGTTGTGATGAATAAAAATGCTAAAACGGCCTCCATTGATTTAAAACGATTTGAGGAAATTTTGCCGAAAGGTTCGAAAGTTAAGGATATCCTGAATGATCATACGTTTACCTTGGGAGAAAGCTTAGCCATTGGCGCTAAAACAGCATTGATTCTAGAATTAATAAACTAAACCTAATGATATGAGAATGATTAAAATGATTTTGTGTGGGCTTGTTTTAGCTTTACCTACTTTTGCTCAAAAAGCGAATCAAGAAAAGTGGGAAACGATTTTTAATGGAAAAAATTTAGAAGGTTGGATACCTAAAATTCGAAATTATCCTGCTGGTGAAAATTTTGGTAATACTTTTCGAGTAAAAGACGGTAAAATTACCGTGGGGTATGAGGCCTATGAATCATTTGATGAGCGTTTTGGGCATTTGTTTTACAAAACACCTTATTCTTATTATAAAATTCGTTTGAATTATCGATTTGTGGGTGAGCAAGCGACCAAAGGTCCAGGTTGGGCCTTAAGAAATAGTGGCATCATGGTGCATGGCCAATCGCCTGAATCGATGGGTTTGAAGCAGGACTTCCCAGTGTCCATTGAAGTGCAATTATTGGGTGGAAATGGTAAGGATAAACGTACAACTTGTAATCTTTGTACACCAGGGACAAATGTAGAAATGAATGGTAAATTGTTTACCCCACATTGCATTAATTCGAATTCGGAAACCTATCACGGAGACCAATGGGTACAGGCTGAAGTGGTGGTTTTAGGTGATTCCCTGATTCAGCATTTTGTGAATGGACAAATGGTCATTTCTTACCAAAAGCCTCAAATTGGTGGAGGCAATGTGAGCGGTCAGGATAAGATTTTTGGTCAATCTGGAGAGTTGATTAAGAAAGGCTATTTTTCTTTACAAAGTGAAAGTCATCCTGTAGAATTTAAAGATATTCAAGTTTTGAATTTGGAAGGTTGCATGAATCCCAAAGCGAAGAACTATCAATCGTACTACGTATATCCACGAGCGGACCTTTGTAAATTTTAATAGGTATTTTCCTTGTAAAAGCTGTCGGTGAAATTGATAATTGTCAATTTTGTCAACAGCTTTTTGCATTTTTTGATACCAAAAGTTGTTTTTATCTAGTTGGGAAGATTATGTTTGCACCCTTATTTACATCACTAAGTATAAAAAATGAAAAAACTAACCATTATTGCTGGATTATTATTAGGATCCGCATCCATTTTCGCACAATCCCCAAGTTTGAAATTTTCTTTACGAGGATCTTTAGCTATTCCTACTGGGGACTGGTCGCTATTGCAAAACACAGGGGGAGTCTTGGAATTACAAGCTAATAAATCATTGTCTGATCGCTTTAGTCTTTACGGTTCACTAGGTTATGGTGGCTTTGCTGGAGCAAAGGATATTGGCGTATCTGGATCTTCGATTCTACCTATATTAGCTGGATTTAATTTTGATTCAAACGTCTTTCATGCTGGTTTAGGGTTCGGTTACACAAGTATCATGGTAGGAGGAGGTTCTTCGGTTGGAGGATTTACCTTTCGTCCAGAAGTTGGTTTCAATCTTTCGAAGAAAGTCCAATTGAATTTGAATTACACAAGTGCCAATACGCCCGATTTTTACATGAATTACATAGGAATTACACCAACATTTAAATTTTAATTCATTTAATAAAGGTTTCTCCCAACAAAGGAGGGACCTTTTTGTTTTTGAGTCATTTAAATAATTGGGAAATAATGTATTTTTTAGTACAATTTTCCAGTTTTGTGTCACAAACAAAGGGTAATTATTTCCCTTAATTTTGTATTTTTGTGCAAATAATTGATTCAATGCTTCGCAATTTTTTATTGTTATTATTTCTTTTTTTATGTTTAAGCTCTTGTCAAAAAGAAATCATTCAAAATAAGCTAGAACTAGTTTCTAATCCATTGAATGCGGGAAAATTTACTCCTGAATTAAATCTAATTGAGGAAGGGCAATCCGTCGAACTAATTGCAATCCCCAATCCCGATTATCTATTTAAAAACTGGACCGGTGCTTTAAGTGGGTCCCAAAATCCCATCAAATTTACGATGGATGGTGATAAAAAAGTAATAGGGAATTTTGAGAAAAAACTGTACCCCTTAAACGTTACTATAAGTGGTGAAGGAGTGGTCAAAGAGGAGATAGTAAATATTAGTAGTAATTCCTTATATCCATCTGGTACTTTAGTCAAATTGACTGCAAACCCAGCAGAGAATTGGTATTTCTTGAATTGGTCAGGCGATACAAGCTCCATTGAAAATCCCATTCAATTGATGGTTAAAAGCCCGAAGCAATTGGCGGTCAATTTTATTCATAACCAATTTGATATAAATGTAAAGGTTATTGGAAAAGGTACTTACAAGAAATCATTGTATCGATCAAGTTCAGCCAATAAAATATTATTGGAAGCTTTTCCCGATTTTTATTCCGTCTTTGATAGTTGGTCAGGTGATTTAAATTCCATTGAAAAGTCGCTGATTGTACCTATGGATAAGCCTTATTCAATTAATTTGAATTTCAACAAAAAAGTTAAAGTGGCTATTGACACCTTGAAAAGCATCAACTTCGTTCAAAGAAATAATGCGAATGTGGGGCAAGTACCTGTTTATTTCAAAGCCAATGCTAGTTTTGATAATGCCAAAATTAAGTTCAAGCCTGTTTTTGGTGGGAAGGAGTCAAATTGGCTGCCCTTACTGAAATCTGATTCTATCAATTTTGGGGCTACAATCGAATTAAGTGGTGGTGCATATTCGGCCAATTTGATTTTGCAAAAAGGGAATTCTGTGGTTTTGGATACCATATTAACCAATTCATTTAAGGTTGGGGAAATTTTTGCAGTTATTGGTCATTCACTAGCCGAGGGACAAGATCCTTATGATTTAAAAAATTATGATAAAACCAAGAGTACCGTTGTGACCTGGCCATGGAGTACCAATGTTAGCATGTGGGGGCGTTTGGGTGAATTATTGGCTAGTAAATTGAATGTGCCAGTCCTTACTTACAATACAGGTTTAGGTGGGTCAACCACTGTTCAATGGGGCTTATCCAGTGAAGGATTACCTTTTGAGCATGCATTTTATGATTGGAAAAAAAGGTATCCTTATTCTATTTTTGAGGAACGTTTCTTTAAATATATTCCTAAAAGCGGTGTTCGAGCCATTTTAGTGATGCATGGTGAAAACGACAGGGATAATACGGAAGATGAGATTGTTTTAAATGCTCAACGATACATCAATTTTACTCGAAAAAAATTGGATTATGCTAAATTGCAATTTTCCATTTGTCGCTGTGGCAATCCAAGTGTTTTTTCATGGTATCAAAAAGTATTAAACTCCCAAATAAGAATGGTCAATGAAATACCTTATACTAGTTGGGGTGGTTTTGTGAACGATTTACAAGGCGACCAATATCGTTGGGATAGTGTTCACTTAAATTATACGGGCTTGGAAGAGGCAGCTAAAAAATGGGATACGGCATTGGATTTGAATTTCTTCAAAAATTCAAATCCTTATTTATCGAATTGAAAATATGGTTAATCTGTCAGATATGAAGTGTAAATTTTTCGTTTAACTCATCATTTATACCACATAACTCATTATTTGTTTTCTAGCCCCATCAGAAATCGAACCTGAATCTTAGGTGCCGGAAACCTGTAAGCTTTGGATTTTTTGCATTTTTCAGGAATTTAAAACTAAATATTTTAAGTTGAGGAAATAATGAATGGGTAGTTTTAAAAACGTCTTTCCAATTTATAGGTTAAAATTGAGGGTTATGACTTTTATTTCTCGAATTTATAAGATCTGAATTTTAGATTATTTGAAGAAAATTAGGAAATCTGCGAATGATACATTTGTCCAAAATAGACAAATTTTGT
>JBJTNH010000127.1:0-31105 GCA_046073945.1 Aquirufa sp.
AAAATCATTTTCATTGTAATTTGCATACTTATTAAAAATGCATACTTATTATATGAATTCATTGGAAAAAATCATCCAAGAGGCTTGGGATAAACCAGAACTACGCCAAAATACTGAAACAGTACAGGCAATCGAATCAATTGTTGATCTTGTAGACAAAGGAGAGCTTAGAGTTGCTCAGCCCCTACCCGATGGGAGTTGGCAGGTAAACGAATGGGTAAAGAAGGCAATTGTTATGTATTTCCCTATTCGTCAAATGGAAGTGAGTGAAATGGGTATCTTTGAATACCACGATAAAATGTTACTTAAGAAAAATTATAAAGAAAAAGGTGTTAGAGTGGTTCCACCTGCAGTTGCCCGCTATGGTGCATTCTTAGCTAAAGGAACAATTTTAATGCCGTCTTATGTAAATATTGGTGCATATGTAGATGAGGGGACAATGGTTGATACTTGGGCTACAGTGGGTAGTTGTGCTCAAATAGGCAAACATGTTCACCTAAGCGGAGGTGTAGGTATTGGAGGAGTTCTTGAACCACCACAAGCAGCACCAGTTATTATTGAAGATGGAGCTTTTATTGGTTCTAGATGCATTGTAGTAGAAGGAGCTCATATTGGTAAAAAAGCAGTTTTAGGAGCAGGAGTAACTATTACAGGAAGTTCAAAAATTATTGATGTAAGTGGACCAGAACCGGTAGAGTACATCGGATTTGTACCTGAAAATTCCGTAGTAATTCCAGGAACGATTCAAAAACAATTTGCCGCTGGAAACTATGGTGTGCCTTGTGCCCTTATTATAGGTAAAAGAAAAGAAAGTACTGATTTAAAAACTTCTTTGAATCAAGCTTTAAGAGAAAATAATGTGGTCGTTTAATAACCACAAAAAATTAACTTTATACCCGGTTTTAAACACCGGGTTTTTTTATGGAAAATGAATTAAAATTAGGCGAATACAATAGCCTTCGGATTATCAAAGAAGTTCCATTTGGATTGTATTTAGATGGTTATGAGGATGAAATTCTATTGCCTCTCCAATATGTTCCTGAAAATTATCAAATAGATGATTTTATTGAGGTATTTATTTACCGAGACTCAGAGGACAGAATCATCGCAACTACTTTACGTCCAAAAGCAACGATTAACCAATTCGCATACTTAGAAGTGAAAGAGGTCACTCCATTGGGTGTTTTTCTAGAATGGGGCTTAGCTAAAGATTTATTAGTTCCATTTGGTCAACAGTGGCAAAAAATGACGGTGGGTAGATCTTATCTAGTTTATGTATATATAGATGCCCAAACGGATCGTATCGTAGCTTCCGCTAAAATCGAAAAATTCTTAATTGATGAATCTGAGTTAGATGAAAACTTGTTTACAATTGGCAACAAAATAACTGTCTTACCATATGAACACACAAATCTTGGAATTAAATGCTTAGCATACAATTGTAAAATAGGAATCTTGTTTAAAAACAAAGTATTTACAAATGTAATATTAGGCCAACCGATTGATGTTTACATTGATAACATTAGAGAAGATGGTAAGTTGGATTTACGCTCAGAAGAAATCGGTTTAGTTCGTATAGATAAACAAAGAGATGCTCTTTTAGAAGCTTTGAAAAACAATAATGGGGTATTGTATTTACATGATAAAAGTCCTGCAGAAGATATCTATCAACAATTAGGAATGTCGAAAAAGGACTTTAAAAAAGCAGTAGGAGCTTTATACAAAAGTAAATTAATCAGTTTGCATTCCGATTGCATTTCACTTTTGTAAACAATGTCTCGTTTTCTACTTTTGTAATCTTTAATACATTTGTAATTTGCATTTGATAATTATTAATTTACCTTTGTAAAACAATCTAGTTTAATAAAGTAAATTCAATATGAACTTAAGTCGAAAGATCGAATTGTTAATTCAGAAGAAACAAATGTCTTCATCTCAATTTGCAGATAAGCTAGGTATTCCCCGCAGTAGTATTTCTCATATATTATCTGGACGGAATAAACCTAGCTTAGATGTAGTTCAAAAAATCTTAAGCAATTTTCCAGAGATATCCGCGGAAGAATTATTGTTTGAAGACCAAACTTTGAAAATATTAAATTCAACATCTTCTAATTTCCAAGAGCAAGATTTGTTGAAAGAAAATTTGACGATTGGAACACTCTTTGATCAGAATTTAACAGAGCCTTCAGAATCGAATAAAAAAATAATTCTGGAGTCTGATACGGTACAGCCAAATCTCAGGCGCTCAAAAGAACGCCAAGAAAAAGAGCCTTCACCCTCTGAAAATGTTTCGAAACCAGTTAATTCTATTGCGAAATCATCTCAGATAAATCAATTGAACGAATTCACAAATACCTATCCTTCAACGCATTTGAATAAACAAATCGAAAGAGTCATCATTTTTTATTCGGATGGAACTTTTACAGAAAGTAAGGCTTCTAATTAATAATTGTAATCCATTTCTTGCAACTTACCCACAAGTTATCCACACTTGTGCACATTTGTATTCACATACCCACACAATAACCTAACAATTGGTAAATTTTCTCTATTGTTTGGGGATTCAAAAGAACTTATCCACAAAATTATGTGGATAAATGGTTAATATGTGTACAAATGGAAACATATTGAGAAAATTTTAAACAAAGATTGAATCGAATTAAGATTTTAAAAAGGGGAAATAATTGCTTAATTTTAAGCTTATTAGATTAAATATTGTATGAAAAAATTAGATGCATTAAATCAAGTAGCATTATTTCACCAAACATTTGGTGCTCCCATCATAGAGAATCCTGCCATTCCATCAAAAGAACGCTGCAAGTTGCGTGTAAGCCTTTTAGCGGAAGAATTAGATGAATTAAAAGAAGCCATTGAAGCCTATGATATTGTGGAAATTGCTGATGCATTGTGTGATTTACAATATGTCCTTTCTGGTGCTGTATTGGAATTTGGTTTAGGGGATAAATTTGTTGATCTATTCAATGAAGTACAACGTTCTAATATGTCGAAAGCCTGCCAATCCTTGCAAGAGGCAGAAGCAACAGTGGCACATTATCATCAAAAAGATGGTACAGAAGCAGAAATTGTAGAGGAAAATGGGCTTTGGAAAGTTTATCGAAAAAGCGATAATAAGGTATTAAAATCCATTGATTACTCGCCAGCTAACCTAGTTGATATCCTTAAGAAATGATCAAAATACTGCTCATTGAAGATGAACCCAAAACCGTTCAATCCTTAAAACAAGGCTTGGAAGAAAATAATTATGAAGTAGAAGTGGCTTATGATGGCTTAATTGCTAAACAATTAGCTACTAGAAATACGTATCAATTGATTGTTTCTGATATTATTATTCCTGGTATAAATGGAATTGAATTGTGTAAACAATTAAGACAATTAGGCATTCAAACTCCCATTTTGATGCTTACTGCATTAAGTACAACAGACGATAAATTGATTGGGTTTGAAGCTGGCGCAGATGATTATTTACCAAAACCTTTCGATTTTAAAGAGTTTTTAGCCCGAGTAAAGGCACTGATTAAACGCTCTAATCAAACAATATTAGAAGCACAAGTGCTAAAATTCCAAGATTTGGAACTCGATTTGACAAGTAAAATAGTCACAAGAGCTGGCCAAAAAATCAATCTAACTGCCAAAGAATTTCAACTCTGTGAATATTTCTTACGCAACCAAGAAAAAGTTATTTCAAAAGCTGAAATTGCAGAAAATATATGGGAAGTGGAGGATGAGAATAGCGCTAATTTAATCGAAGTTTATGTGAATTATTTACGCAAAAAAATTGATAAAGGATTTTCTAGTAAACTGATTCATACGCAATTTGGAATGGGTTATATTCTAAGAAAAGAATAAAATTATAGGAATATGCAGATACGTTCGAGATTAACTTATCAATTTACTTATTTAGTATCTGCGATTCTATTTGTCTCATACTTAATTATTTACATATTTTCTCAACAAAATTACCAGGACAAATTTTATAGCCGGTTAAGACAAAAAGCGAATACCGCCGCTGAATTATTAGTCAATGTTAATCAGGTTGATTCCAAACTTTTACGGATTATCGATAGAGCCAATCGAGATATTCTATACAAAGAGAATATCATGGCTTATGATACTTGCAATGAGCGCATTTATCGTTCCAATGATACCATCAATTTTCACATTGATGTTGCACGCGTGAAAGAAGTTCGTTTGAAAAAAGAAATACGATTCCATCAGGATGATTTGGAGGTCTTAGGCACCGTTTTTGCCACTCCAGAAGGTAGAATTGTGGTATTTGCAGGTGCAGTAGACCAATATTCGGCAGAGAATGCCAAAGATCTAAAAAACATTCTAATCGCATTATTTCTGTTTTTTATCTTTATTGTGGTGATATCAGGATGGTTTTTTGCTGGTCAAGCGGTCAATCCGATATCAAAAGTGATACAACAAGTAGATCAATTGTCCCCAAAAAGGCTAGAAGAAAGGCTTGAGTCGCCTGATTCTGAAGATGAAATAGGGAAGATGGTCTTTACCATAAATAGGCTCTTAGAGCGCATCGAAAACGCATTTAGGTTTCAAAAAACATTTATTGCCAATGTTTCTCATGAATTAAAGAATCCATTGACGAAAATTTCCTCACAATTGGAAGTTAGTTTATTGAAGGAAAGGAAAATTGAAGATTATAAACAAACAATTCAATCTGTATTGGAAGACACGCAAGATCTTGCGGCTATCACGGAATCCTTGTTAGAATTAAACAAAATAAGCATTACAGATTACCAGGCAGGATTTAATATCATACGTGTAGATGAAATTATGTGGGAAGCACGAAGTTTAACGCAGAAATTACACAATGAATATAAAGTCAGCATTGATACCCAGTATTTGCCTGAAAATGAAGAATTACTTGAAATTAAAGGGGATGAAATGCTGCTATTAACAGCACTGAAAAACTTAATGGAAAATGCCTGTAAATTTAGTTTTGAGAAAAAATCTTTCGTTTGCTTAAAAATACAAGGAGATTTCATCAAAATTTATGTGAAAAATTTGGGCAAAGGCATTCCTAAATCTGATTTGCCTTACATTTTCCAGCCGTTTTTCCGTGGCGAAAATACTGCCAATTCTAAAGGATATGGTATTGGCTTATCTTTGGTTGAAAGAATCATTACCTTACACAATGGAAATATTCAAGTTCAATCAGATATGAATGACTGGACAGAGTTTGTTATTAGTTTACCGATAGTTAATTAATGTAAGATGTATGATGTAAGATGTATGATGTAAGATGTATGATGGATGAAAGTGTTTCTACATTCTTAATTCTTAATTCTACATTTTTAATTTTACATTTTTAATTCTTAATTTAATTTGTTATATAATTTATATTATGTTAAATAGAACTTATAATAACCCAAATTGATCCAATTATTCTATCTCCTCTAATAAATTCTTTTTCGATTAATAAAAGCACAATAAAAAAGCCCAGGATCAATTCCTGGGCTTTTTATAATTTTATAGATTTGAATATCAACTATTTTTCAATCTCTGCTAATTTACTTTCAAGCTTCAATTCTTTGTATAATTGCTTTAAAATTTCTTTCAAATCTTCATCTTTCTTAATGCTGTAAGCTTTTTCGAAAAATGGTAAAGCATCATTGTATTTTGCTAATACTTTAGCTTCTACATTCTTACCATCTTTTTTATATGTTTCCATATCCATGGCGTTTACTTGCTTTTTAAATTCAGCTGCATCATTATAATTTAATGCCCCTAATTGATACAATGCATCATAATAAGCTGGATCAATCGCTAATGCTTTAGTATAATATTGAGGAACATCTTCACGAATAGCTTTCAATTTAGCACCAATTTCATCAATTTTCGCCTTATTTTGAGCGGCATCCCCTACCAAAGCTTCTTGCTTAACTAATTCAGCTTTTAAATCATCTAAAGTCTTATTTTGCTCAGCAACTGTTGCTTCTAATTTAGCAATTTGACCTTGCAATAAGCCTTTTTGTTTAGGTTGAGCCGTTTTCAATTTAGCTTTTGTACGCTTTACTTCGTCCAAATAAACATCTACCTGATCTTTTTGAGTAGCAATTTTTCTTTTAGCATCTTCTACTTTGAATGATTTGTCTTGAATTTTAGAAATTTCATCTTTCATTCCAGACATTTTATTCTCATATAACAATCCTAAATTAACCAATGACATCGCATCTTTAGGATCCGATTCAATTGTTTTCTTTAATTGTTCAATGGCTTGCTCAATACGATTAAAAGCAATTAACATATTAAACTTTTCGTTCTTTAAATCCTTATTCGTTGGATAAATTTTGATTCCTTGATCAATTAAACCCAATGCTTTTTCTTCTTGCTTTTCTGTTTTATAGATTTGCGCTAATCCGTAAATAATCGCAACGTCCTTCCCTCCTATGCCCATATAATGCTCATAAGCTACTTTTGCTTCAGCATCTTTTTGACTCAATTGAGCTACAACACCCGTGTACATGGCTGCAGTAGTATCTTTTGGAGTAACTTCAGAAGCTTTAGACATGTAACGATATGATTTAGCAAAATCTTTACCTTGGTACTTAATAACCCCTAGGTTCATCAAAGCGCTATATACTTTCTTGTCGTCAAATAATTTTTCTGCCTCTTTCGCTGTACTTCCCTTTTTACCATCTTTTGTATCTAATTTAACAGCTTCACCGATAAATTCGATTGCTTTGAATGGTGCATCAGCATCTTTCAATGCAAGCGTTGAATCTGGAAATGATGCTAGATCTAAATAAGCTTGAGCTCTAGACAACCAAGTTTTTGCTTTCAAAGGAGCTTTTGTAGCTTCTTCATCCGACTTTTTAACAGCATCTAAAATTGCTTTTTTTTGAGCTTCTACTAAAGCTTTATCCACTTGAGCGAAAGTCGATCCTGCAGCTAAAGCCACAGTAAATAGGGTCAAAACTAGTTTTTTCATGTTTAAATTTAAATTAAGAAAAAGCCTGAGTTACCTCAGGCCATAAAAAATTACTCTTCAATAGGTGTTTCTGGAGCTTCGTTTTCGTCAACTCCCATTTCAGTTGTTGTTTCAATAGAATCAGTTGGTACTACTTCTACAGAAGTACCTTCTTCATTCACTATTTCTACCTCTTCCGGTTCTGGTTCTTTTTCTATCTTGGTGACAGATGAAATCGCATCTGATTCATTCTTCAATCTAATTAACTTCACTCCTTGTGTATTTCTACCCATAACTCGAAGTTCAGCAACACTTGTACGAATTAAGATACCAGCTTTGGTGATAATCATCAAATCATTGTTATCATTCACCTCTTTAATAGCCACTAAAGCACCTGTTTTTTCAGTGATATTCAGCGCCTTAACTCCTTTTCCTCCCCTATTGGTCAAACGATAATCTTCCACTTCAGAACGTTTACCAAATCCTTTTTCAGAAACAACCAATAATTGTTGAACGGCAGGATCAGACACGCAAACCATACCAATTACTTTCTCATCTGCTTGCTCCTCATCTATCCAAATACCTTTAACTCCAGCGGCAGAACGACCCATTGGACGAACCCTTGTTTCCTCAAAACGCACAGAACGACCTGTATTGGTAGCAATTACTATCTGATTGTTTCCATTTGTTAAGGCAACATCTAATAATCGATCTCCTTCACGAATAGTAATGGCAATGATACCGTTTTGACGAGGTCTAGAATAAGCCTCAAGCGACGTTTTCTTGATCGTTCCATCTTCTGTACACATAACAATGTAGTTATTGTCAATGTAATCAGGATCAGTGATTGATTTCACATTGATAACCGCACGAATTGTATCGCCATTTTCAATATTCATCAAATTCTGAATAGGTCTACCTTTAGACACTTTAGAACCCTCAGGGACAGCATATACACGTAACCAAAAACATTTTCCTCTTTCAGTGAAGAATAACAACCAATTGTGCATCGTTGCAGAGAATAAATGCTCTGTATAATCGTCATCTTTGGTTGCCACAGCTCTTGAACCTACACCACCTCTTGTTTGAGAACGGTATTCGGAAATAGGTGTACGCTTGATATAACCTTGCGCAGAAACAGTGATTAACATCTCATCATCTGCAATCATATCTTCCACAGAGAATTCATCATCAGTCATGTTGATTTGAGTTCTTCTCTCATCACCATAACGGGCTTTCATTTCTGCCAATTCATCTTTAATAATTTGCAATTGACGTTCCGGCTTTGCCAAAATGTCTTCTAAATCATCAATTAATTTCATGATTTCAGCATATTCATTCATGATTTTCTCACGCTCCATTCCAGTTAAACGCTGTAAACGCATTTCAAGAATAGCTTTCGCTTGAATCTCTGATAAATTGAATGAACTCATTAAGCCTGCTTGAGCAGTTGCTGGATCTTTCGATTCACGAATTAATTTGATCACAGCGTCCAAATTATCCAAGGCTATGATAAAACCTTCTAAAATATGTGCACGCTTTCTTGCTTCTCTTAAATCATACTTCGTTCTTCGAACAATGATTTCATTTCTATGCTCAACAAAATGATGGATTAAATCCTTCAAATTCAGCATCATTGGACGACCTTTCACCAATGCAACGTTATTCACGCTGAAAGATGATTGCAAAGCAGTATGCTTGTATAAATTATTTAAAACAACATTGGCTACAGCATCACGTTTTAAATCGAATACAATACGCATTCCTTGACGATCCGACTCATCTCGAATCTCCGAAATACCTTCAATTTTTTTATCATTAACTAAATCAGCACATTGTTTGATCAATGTAGCCTTATTAACCATGTATGGAATTTCAGAAACAATAATTTGTTCTTTACCCGTTTTTGAAGTATCAAATGTCGCATTTCCACGAACTACAATTCTACCTCTACCGGTTTCAAATGCATTTTTAATCCCTTGAACACCATAAATAGTACCTCCTGTTGGAAAATCTGGTGCTTTGATGTATTGCATCAACTCAGGAATGGTAATATCACGATTATCTATATAGGCATGAATTCCATCTACTACCTCTGTTAAATTATGAGGCGCCATATTGGTTGCCATACCTACGGCAATACCTGAAGTTCCGTTCAATAATAAATTAGGAACCTTCGCTGGTAAAACCGTTGGTTCTTCCAAAGAATCATCAAAGTTGGGCTGAAAATCAACCGTCTCTTTGTTCAAATCAGAAAGCATTTCATCCGCTAAACGCTTCAATCTAGCTTCAGTATAACGCATCGCAGCTGGTGAATCACCATCTACCGAACCGAAGTTACCTTGACCATCAACAAGCGGATATCGCAAAGACCAGTCTTGCGCCATCCTTACCATGGTATCATAAACAGATGAATCACCATGTGGATGGTACTTACCAAGCACCTCTCCGACAATACGAGCAGACTTTTTATATGATTTATTGTAGCTGACACCCAATTCCTCCATACCAAATAATACACGACGGTGGACAGGCTTAAGGCCATCTCGTACATCAGGAAGAGCACGAGAAACAATTACAGACATTGAATAATCAATGTACGCCCCTTTCATTTCATCTTCGATGTTGATTGGGATAATATTGGAATTTAAAGACATAAATAAACGTTGGTTTTTTGAACAAACTGCTAGACAAAATCATGAATTGATTAATTTCTACACAGTTTTCCAATAGCTACAAATATCTTAAATTTTGCCTATTTTTCCAAGAAAAAATTCAGTTATTCGTTTTACCTTAAAACAGTTTGCTTTTACTGGAAAAAATCACCCAAAATAAGGCTTATTATTTAAGCTGAATGCTATTTAACAGAGGATTCTCTGACTATCAATTTTGTTTTCAGTACCTCAATTTCAGGCAACTGCTCTTCTGATTTATTTTCAATTTGCTTGATTAACAATTCTGTCACCAAACGACCAATTTCATCCAAAGGTTGAGAAACAGATGAAATGGAAGGTGAAACAACAGAACAAATAGGTTCATTATTAAAACTAACGATTTTCACATCCTTAGGAACTTCAATTTTCAACTCTTTCAATGCCACCAACACTCCCACTGCCAAGCGATCTGAAACAACTAAAATTCCATCGGGTGGATTTGGGCCTTTCATCAAAATATGCGTTTGAGAAATAGCGGTATCTTGAAAATAATCCGAATGAATAATCAATGAAGGGTCTAAAGCTATATTTGCTTCCTCTAATGCTCTTAAATAACCCAATCGACGTTGATTACTTACGGAGACATTTTTAGGACCTGCCAAGAAAGCAATCCTTTTGCAGCCATTTTCAATAAGATGCTTTACAGCTTCGTATGCCGACTGCTCATTATCAACCATGACTTTTGAGGCAGCAATTTCTTCACAATCTCTATCAAAGAAAACCAAAGGAATTCCTCTTTTTTGTAATCTTTTTAAATGATCAAAATTGCTTGTTTCACGAGAAAGAGAAATGATAATTCCCTCTACTTGAGATCGAGACAAATTCTGTATATTGGTTAATTCACGCTCATAAGATTCTTGCGTTTGTGTAATCAACAAGGAATATCCAGCTTTTATGGCAGCTTCTTCAATCGATTTAACAACCGTTGAGAAAAAATAATAACCCAAATCAGGAACAATCAATCCCAACGTCTTGGTTTTACTTTTCACCAAACTTGATGCTAAAATATTGGGTTGATAATCCCATTCGGCAGCTAAATCCAATACAGCCTTTTTGGTATCTGGATGAATATCAGGTAAGTCTCTTAAGGCCCTTGAGACAGTTGCAACTGATATATTCAGTTGTTTTGCAATATCCTTTATAGTAACCTGGTGACGCATATTCATTAAAATGTTTTCAAAAATAAACTATTTTAACCAATTAACACTATAATTTCAAATGGATAGAAATACTGGATTTTCCAGAACTTTGCCCTAAAGGTGGATTTTCCTTAAATAATTCTAAGTTAATTTCTGCGATTTGATCAGATAAAAATTTAATCCGTTCAACAATCCTCTCTACAACTGTTTCCAATAAATCAACTGGATCATTCATTACTTCCTTGCAAACAGCGTAAAGTGATCCATAATCTAAGGTTTGACCTAAAACATCTTTAATTTCTCGATCTGAATGCAAGGTTATATGTAGATTAATTAAATACCAATTTCCAAGAATTCTTTCCTCAGGGAAAAAACCATGAAAAGCAAAAAAACGTAAATTCTCTAAATTAACTTGATACCGATCCATAATTAATTGATCTCGCCTATCTTACCTTTAGGACCATTGGACTTCGCATAAGCTTCTAAAACTTTATTTAAAGTCGGTAAACTGTCGTCTTCCATCAATTCTTGTTTCGGAACTATCGACTTCTTTTTAGGTTCTATTGGAGACTTTGAAGGAGTTTTAAGCTCATTTTTGGGGGTCTTAACAAGCACTTTCTCTTTTTTATCAGGAGTTTTAGCATTTTTGCTGTCTTTTTTTACCAAAACAACTTTTTTCTTTTCTGGACTTTTTTGCGTTTCAACAGGTATAGAATCATTTTGCTTAGTTTTCTCGCTGGATTCAACCGATAAATCCTCCCAAGATTTCACCTTTTCTAAAGTTAATTCAGAAATTTGAATTAGCTGTTTAGCAACCTCTTTTTGTGCAGCTTGTAAAGCCATTAAACTACGATTCGTCTCAATGGATTTCTTGTTAGCTTCCTCTAAAATCAATTTACGCTCATTTTCAGCCAATAATTGAACCTTTTGAGCTTCTTTTTGGGCATCTTCAATGATTTTATTGGCCTTTTCTTTTGCATTGTCAATCAATTGATTCACTTCGGAATCCATTTTATTCAGCCAATTTTGCTGCGCTTCTTCAGCCATTTTCAAGGCTCTAAACAAAGAATTTTCCACTTCTCGCAATCGGGCAATTTCCAACTCTAAGGTGGAGATTTTATCCTCTAAACCTTCTTGTAAATGCTTATTTTGCTCGACAAAATTTTCAACCTGTGCTAGATAGAAATTTACATCCGAAACATCATAACCACGAAATGATTTCGAGAAATTAGCTTCAGGAATTTGAATTTTATGCTCCATAATCTGCTAAAATAAATAAAACTTTTAAAGAATTGTCCAAACAGAAATATTTTTATCATCTGAACCTGAAATCAATTGATTGTCAAAAGAAGTCCAAATCAACTTATTCACCGAATTTTTATGTCCACCATGCCTAGCAGCATCAATAACTTTTAATAATTTCATTTCTTCTAATTGCCAAATTTTGATGGTTTTATCCATACTTGCCGTGGCAAATAAAGTTTGATTGGGATGCAAGGCAACATCATTGATCGCATAAATATGCCCATTAACTTCCAATGGATTTAATTTAAAATCAGCTTGACCTAAGTACCATTTTTTCACCCGCGCATCCCTTCCGACTGAAATTAATTCGTTCTTTGATTTCAAATAGGTTAATGAAAAAATACTATTAGCATGTGCCTGCCAAAAATCAATTAAATTGAATTCTTTATCAAAAAGACGAATATAACCATCGCTATATCCCACTGCTACCCTATTTTCGTCTAACACAACAATTTTACGAGCACTTTTTTGACTTACTTTAATGTGTTTAATGATATTTCTTGACTCAAAATCAATAACCGTTATTAAGCCATCGTTATGAGCTACCCAAATTTGATTATTAAACAATTGCATATCAAAAATTGAAAGAGAATCTAATTTGATGGAAAAAACTCGACTTTGATCAGCAAGTTTAATCCCGTGAATTCCCTCATTATTTTGCCCAACCCACAATATTTCATTCTTCTTTTCTAAAAACATCGAATAAACTGAGCCTTCAACTTGCGCAATCGCCTTTCCAACATCTGGTTTTTGAAGATTCCATTGAACAATCCAGCCATCAGCGCCTGCAGAAAAAAACAAATGCTCTTCCATACCTTGCACTAAACTAAAAACGGCACCACGATGCCCAGAAAATGTATCTATTTTATTGACCTGCAAGTTTGATTGGGATTTTGTAGATGATTTAAATGCAAAATTGATAATTTTACAATCAAATTACACATTATGCCTGAAATTTTCACTTCTATTCCGATTGATTCCTCAGAAAATTGGATCAAAGTTTGGAAAATTGAAGAGCCGATTGACTTTTTCAAAACAATTCCTTTGGATTGGTATGAAACAATTTTAAAGAATAAGAAATCAGCTATACAAAAATCTGAATCTCTAGCTGCTAGATATTGTTTATTCGAAATTTGCAAAACACTAAACGTAGAATATGCTCAATTGGATGTGAATGAAAAAGGTGCACCCTTGTTCATCGATTCGGATTTGGAAATTTCTCTGACACACTCCTACCCTTATGTGGCTGCGATTGTTTGCCAAAAAAAATCCATCGGAATAGATATTGAAAAAAAAGGCAGAAATATCTTAAAAATAGCCCCTAGATTTTTAAATGAGCTGGAATTTGAACGTGGGCAAAATGATCATATTCAACTTACTCTTGCTTGGTCAATGAAAGAATCCATTTACAAAGCTTGTAAAACACCTGGATTGTCTTTTCAAAACGCTATCAATTTGTCGGAAAATTTCACAAATCCTTTTACCTCAGAGGTAGAGAATGAATCGCTAACCATTTATTGGGAAATATTTGATGAATTTGTTCTTAGTGTTGCGGTTAAAAAATAAATATTAATCCAAAATATTTATAAGTTCTGTCAATTCATTTTTACGCCCCTCATCTCCTGCTTTTTCGAAAGCCATTATTAAGTTCCTCAATACTCGACGAATAATTTCTAAATTAGAACAAGGATTGTAATAGATATCATTTTGTGGCAAATTCAATTGTGCCAAATAATTATCAATATCTACTCGATTGAAAATCAATCCTTTATTAAATACATTGATATAAAAATTAACTCCTTCATGTTTGTAAACCAAAACAAATAAATTAGGCAAATTGACACCATAAACAGGCAAACCTAATTTTTGAGCAATCCACATATAAATAACACAAAGACTAATAGGATTTCCTTTTTTTGATTCTAAAACAACATTGATAAATGAATTATTCGCTGCATGGAAATTCTTAGTATTGGCTCCAAATTTAAATTGGTCGAAAATTATGCCATTTAACAATTTAATTTGATCAACAGGATGTAAATTTTCTGTGATTTGTGGCCAAACTTCATAATACATTTGTTCCATTTCAAGCTTCAATTGCTCATAGCTATAATCTGGAAAATGATACGTTGCAACAATCCACATTCCCTCCAAAATATCCATTCCTCCAGCCTCTTTCCAATGAATCAATTTATTTCGAACAGATTCCAATTGAAAATCGTGAATCAAATTTTCAATTTTTTCTTGTAAAATGGGATTAAAGGACAAAGATTCCCATTCGTTTTCAAGTAATGGAATGATAATACTTCCTAAAGTTCTAATTTGCTCCTCCACGATTTGAACAACCTCTGTGTCAGAGTCGTCCAATAAATGGATCATCGCTTTAATAGAAGATTCGTTCATGTGAATAATTTTAACAAAAATAAATGAAATATTTACTAAACGGAAATTTTACCCTTTTGTGCACCCTTACATCAAAATGTTAATCTTGATATTTTTTTTAGCAACGAAATAAGCCTAAATTTGTTGTTAATTTTAAAACAAAAGATGGAAATTCTAATCACCGGAGGTGCTGGTTTTATTGGTTCACATACTTATATTGAATTAATTGAGAATGGTTACCTACCTATTATAGTTGATAATTTTTCCAATTCATCTTTAGAAGTTATAACCCAATTAGAGAAAATTACTTCTCAAAATGTTCAATTTATCCAAGGAGACATCAATGATCCTGAAACATTAGACAAAGTTTTCAAGAATCATTCGATTCAAGGGGTAATCCATTTCGCGGCAAGTAAAGCAGTAGGCGAATCTGTTGAAAATCCTTTAAAATACTACAGAAACAACGTTTCTGCTACTGTATTGTTATTAGAGAAAATGCAAGAATTTGGCATTAATAATTTGGTATTTTCTTCTTCTTGTACCGTATATGGTCAACCCATATCATTGCCAGTTACAGAAGCGGCAGAAGTTCAAGTAGCCACCTCACCTTATGGCAATACAAAACAAATTTGTGAAGAAATCATTGCTGATACAGTAAAAGCAAAATCCAAATTATCAGCTATTTCATTGCGATATTTTAATCCAATCGGAGCACATTCCTCTGGATTAATTGGGGAATTACCCATTGGAGCTCCTGCCAATTTAATTCCTTTTATTACTCAATCTGTCGCGGGAATTAGAGGCCCTTTAAATATCTATGGCAATGATTATCCAACGTCAGATGGAACGGCAATAAGAGATTATATCCATGTTGTTGACTTAGCAAATGCACATGTTAAAGCTCTGCAATACTTGATTAATCAACAAAAAGATAATTTTTACGACTTTTTTAATATTGGTACAGGAAAAGGCAGTAGCGTTTTAGAAGTGATACATAGTTTTGAAAATGCGACAGGTAAAAAAGTGAATTACCACATTCAACCTAGAAGAGCTGGAGATGTGACTGCTGTTTACGCTTCTACAGATAAATCAAATAAAATTCTTAATTGGAAAGCTAATATAAGTTTAGAACAAGCGCTCAAAGATGCTTGGACTTGGCAAGAAAACCTTAGTAAAAAATAATATATGAAGAAAATAGTCATCACTGGAGGTGCAGGTTTCATCGGGTCACATGTTGTGCGATTGTTCGTTCAGAAATATCCTGAATACCAAATCTATAATCTTGATGCCTTAACTTACGCTGGAAATTTAGCTAACAACGAAGATATTGCTCATTTACCAAACTACACTTTTCTTAAAGCAGATATTACTGATGCAGAAGAAATTGATGCATTATTCGATAAATATCAATTTGACGGGGTCTTGCATTTAGCAGCAGAATCGCATGTGGACCGTTCTATTACTGATCCTTTGGCTTTTGTAAAAACAAATGTTTTAGGGACAGTGAATCTATTACAAGCTGCTAAGAAACATTGGAAAGGCAATTTTGAAGGAAAAAGATTTTATCATATTTCAACCGACGAGGTATATGGTGAATTACATAACCCTGAAGAGTTTTTTTTAGAAACTACACCCTACGACCCAAGATCTCCTTATTCTGCCTCTAAAGCTAGTTCGGATCATTTTGTACGTGCTTTTCATGAAACATATGGTTTGCCAGTTGTCATTACGAACTGTTCAAACAATTATGGCCCCAATCACTTTCCTGAAAAATTAATTCCTTTAATGATTCACAATATTATCCATTCAAAACCATTACCTGTTTATGGAAAAGGGGAAAATGTGAGAGATTGGCTATATGTAATTGATCACGCAAGAGCCATTGATACGGTTTTTCATCAAGGTAAAAATGGCGATACGTATAATATTGGTGGCTTCAACGAATGGAAAAACATCGATTTAGTTCATTTGCTTTGTGACATCATGGATCAAAAATTGAACAGAGAAAATGGGACTTCACGCCAATTAATTACTTATGTAACAGATCGAGCAGGTCACGATTTGAGATATGCGATCGATGCACATAAAATCATGAATGAATTGGGCTGGAAACCCTCTTTACAATTTGCAGAAGGATTAGAAAAAACGGTAGATTGGTATTTATCCAATGAAAAATGGCTTTCTGATGTTACTTCAGGAGCTTATCAACAATACTACACCAAAATGTATCAAGGTAGATAATATGAAAGGCATTATTTTAGCTGGAGGTTCTGGCACAAGACTTCATCCATTAACACTAGCCGTAAGCAAGCAATTAATGCCTGTTTACGACAAACCAATGATTTACTATCCCCTTTCTATTCTGATGCTTTCTGGAATAAAGGAGATATTAATTATTTCAACACCACATGATTTACCTCATTTTGAAAAATTATTGGGAGATGGCTCTCAAGTGGGATGTAAATTTGAATATGCGGTTCAACCTGAACCCAATGGATTAGCTCAAGCCTTTGTAATTGGCGAAAAATTCATAGGTAAAGATAAAGTGGCCCTAGTTCTTGGAGATAATATTTTTTATGGCTCTGGTTTAAGTAAATTATTACAAGCCAATAATGATCCAGATGGCGGAGTGGTTTATGCTTATTCTGTTACGGATCCTGAGAGATACGGTGTGGTAGAATTTGATGAAAACAACAAGGTCATTTCGATTGAAGAAAAGCCTTTAAAGCCAAAATCAAATTATGCCGTTCCTGGATTGTATTTTTATGACAATGAAGTCGTCGAAATTGCCAAAAACATTGCTCCATCTCCAAGAGGTGAATATGAAATCACTGATGTGAACAAAGAATACCTAAAACGCGGTAAACTTTCCGTTGGTATTCTCAATAGAGGCACTGCTTGGTTAGATACGGGTACTTTTGCGTCTTTGATGCAAGCTGGACAATTTGTTCAAGTGATAGAAGAAAGACAAGGAATGAAGATAGGTTGCATCGAAGAGGTCGCTTATCGCATGGGATATATCAATGCAGAACAATTAAAAGAAATTGCCTTACCATTGGTAAAGAGTGGATATGGACAATATCTTTTGAACTTAATAGCTTAATTGAGCAATATTCCAATTCCAAGTGCCATCAAAAACAGGACAATAGACGGTAATTTGGTGTATTGTGCCGCGATATAAGCACATAAAACAATGAACATAGAAATCCAATCGGCAGTTATAATGATTGGACTAAGAAAAATATAAGCAGCCACAAAGGATAAACCCAATGAGGCTGCTTGAATTCCTGCCAATGAGGCCCGAATAACTCGATATTGTTTCAATTGCCCCCAAATTCGGTAGACAAAGAATATCAAAAAAGTCCCAGGTAAAAAAATCCCTGCTGCTCCAATAGCACTACCCATCAATTCCCCTAACAATCCATAATCTCGCATTAATAAGACTCCCAAATAAGAAGTCAAGGCAAAAATAGGCCCAGGTAAAGATTGAGATAGAGCCATGCCTGTTAAAAAATCTTGCGAATTGATTAGATGCTTGAATTCCACAAATTCAGTAAATAAAACGGGTGCTAAAACTTGTCCACCACCAAAGACTAAACTTCCGTTTCGATAAAAATTTTCAAATAATTTAATGGGGAAATAATTAGTAAAACTACCCAAAAAAGCTAAAAACAAGAAAAAACCAATAAAAAGATAAAAATTCGCCCAAGGAATAATCATCTTATGCTTATTCTGTTTTGGGAAAAGTTTATAATTGAAAGAAGAAATTACTCCACCTAACAACAAAACAATTGGAAAGAAATAAGGTGTTTGGTAGATCAAACCAGTTAAAATGGTAATTAAGCAAATTAACACATACAAAGGTCCAGTTATCACCTTTTTTGCCATTACAACACTTGATTGCAAAATCATTCCTATACCGACTGGTAAAACATACAATAAAATATTTTTATTGCGTAAGTAGGTCATTCCATAAGCTGCTAAGGTCATAATAAATACCGCTGGAGTTATCCAAACTAATAAAGTAGAATAGGCCAAAATTGCCCCTCCCCGCTTAAACCCAACTGCTGTGATAATTTGTGTAGAAGTAGGCCCAGGTAATACAGAACATAGGGCTTGTATCTCGAACAATTCTTCTTCACTCAAATAATGTTTTTTATGGACCAAACGATCTAGAAAAAGTGCGAAATGCACCTGAGGACCACCAAAAGAGGTGGAGGCTAAAACAAGCACATCGAATAGAAAATCGAAATGTTTTAGCCTCTTCCACATATTATTTTTTCTTTAATCCCAATTCAATCAAACGTTCTTCCAAAAATTCCCCCGCTGTCATATCTGAATATAATTTAGGTTCCTCTGAATTGACACAATTTTTTAAACAGGTTAAATCCATTTCTGAACGAGGATGCATGAAAAATGGGATAGAATACCTCGATGAACCCATTTTCTCCTTAGGAGGATTAACTACTCGGTGGATAGTCGATTTTAATTTATGATTGGTTAGGCGATCTAACATATCTCCAACATTCACGACTACTTGATCTGGTAAAGCAGTAATAGGAATCCATTTCCCATCCATACGCAATACTTCCAAGCCATCAGCAGAAGCTCCCATCAATAAAGTAATTAAATTAATATCTCCATGAGCTGCTGCACGTACCGCTCCTTCAGGCAATGCATCTGGATTTTGAATGGGAAAATAATGGATCGCTCTTAGAATAGAATTACCATTTTGAACCTTGTCTTCAAAATAATCTTCTGGAAGTTCCAAATACAAAGCAATGGCTCTTAAAAGTGTTTTCCCAGCAGCTTCTAAGGTTTGATAAGCTTGAAGTGTCAACTTTCCAAATTGTGGATATTCGTTAGGGAACACATTTTCAGGATATTCCTTCCAAACAGAATCGCCATCATTCTTTTGCGGTTGCCCCACATGATAAAACTCTTTCAAATCTGGCACCTTAAAACCTTTAGCCGTCTCTTTACCTTTGCCGACATAGCCCCTCTGACCAGCGATTCCTGGCACTTCATATTGTTGTTTTATTGCATCATCCGACTGAAAAAACTGTTCTACAGCTTGGTACAATTCACTTGTAAAATCATTCGATAAACCATGTCCTTTGATAGCAACAAAGCCTATATTATTGAATGCTTTACCCAAATCTTGGACGAATTGATTTTTTCTGCTTAAATCCCCAGAATTAAAATCAGCTAAATTTAAAGATGGGATTTCATCTAATAACTCCATTATTTTATTTATTTTTTAAATTTGAGAATTGAGAAGAAACAAAATCCCAATTGAGTATATTCCAAAAAGAAGCGATATAATCCGCTCTCTTATTTTGATATTTTAAATAATACGCATGCTCCCAAACGTCTAATGCCATGATTGGACTTCCTTTTACCTCAGCAAGATCCATTAAAGGATTATCCTGATTGGGAGTTGAAGAGATCACCAATTTACCATCTTTTACTAATAACCAAGCCCAACCAGAGCCAAAGCGAGTGGTTGCAGCTTTGGCAAATTCTGTCTTCAAATTGTCTAATGAACCAAAATCCTTTTGAATTTGACTCAATAAATCCGCACTCGGACTGGTTTTAGTAGGAGTCAATAATTGCCAAAAGAAACTATGATTCCAATGTCCTCCGCCATTATTTCTAACCGCAACAGGGTATTTACTCATGTTGGTAAGAAGTTCCTCCAAAGTCAATGAAGCCATTGGTGTATTCACCACAGCTTTATTCAAATTGTCCACATAAGCCTTATGATGTCTATCATGGTGAATCTCCATGGTTAAACGATCGATAGAAGGCTCCAAAGCTTCAAAAGAATAAGGAAGAGCAGGTAAAGTGAAAGGTGACGTTTCAGCAGCTATTACAGAAAAATCTACTGACATTTTTCTAGTGGAAAAACTAGAAAATAAAAAACTTGCACCGGCAAGGCCTAATGTTTTTTGCAAAAAACTGGAACGTTTCATTTTCTTAAAATTTAGATTATTCATAAACTACTCGGCCGACAATACTTCGTCCAAGGGTAATCTCATCTGTATATTCTAAATCGCCACCAATTGGGATTCCCCTTGCAATGGTAGAAATTTTGACAGAATATTCTTTTAATTTTTTGGTCAAATAAAATGCAGTGGTGTCTCCTTCCATGGTAGGACTTAATCCAAGAATTATTTCTGACACTTTCCCAGCTGCAACACGCGCAACTAAAGATTCAATTTGAAGATCACTGGGAGAAATACCAGATAAAGGAGAAATAATACCTCCTAACACATGGTACAATCCTGTATATTGACCCGTATTTTCTATCGCTAAGACATCTCTCATATCTTCTACGACACAAACGATGGATTCATCTCTTTTGATGCTGGAACAAATTCCACACAATCCTCCATCAGAAATGGAATGGCATTGAGGACAAAACTGAGTCTCTGTTCTCAACTGAACCAAAGCATGAGCCAATTGTAGGGATTGACTTTCTGGTCTTTTCAATAAATGTAAGGCTAATCTTAATGCTGATTTTTTACCAATCCCTGGCAATTTTGAGATTTCCTCAACTGCTTGTTCAATAATTTTTGATGGGTAAATATGTAAGGCCATATAGATTAATTTGACTCAACTTCAGCTGAAATACCACGGCGACAAATTTCATTGCGCATCTTTACTAAATCTTCATAATCACCATTTTTCACGGAACACTTCCCTTTAAAATGAATTTGGAGCGTGCATTGTTCTGCTTGTTCTTGACTGTGTTGACATACTTCAATGAGCGTTATAGTTACGTACTCAAAAGTATTTATTTCATCATTATAAACAACTAGGTGAAAACCCAATAATTCCTCTTCTTCTACTAAGACTTCAGTATCTTCTTGCCACTTTTCACTATTTTCAGAAGAAAAGCTAAAAAGAAAAAACTTATTAGAAAAGATTTGCATATTTTTGGACAGTTTTAAAAAACCACTTATTACAAATTTAAAAAAATAATTCTATATAAAAGTCTATGTCAGTACAATTAGCCGGAGGAATTCTAGTTCTATATTTTGGACTATTAATTGCTATATCTTATTTCACATCTAAAGGGGCCGATACTAATTCATTTTTCACTGCCAATAGACAATCTCCATGGTGGCTGGTTGCTTTTGGGATGATTGGAACTTCTATTTCAGGACTTACTTTCATTTCAGTACCAGGAGCCGTTGGAAAAACTGGTTTTACTTATTTTCAAATCATTCTTGGTCATTCTATTGGATATTTAACCATTGCATTGGTCCTAATGCCACTGTATTATCGTTTAAATTTAATTTCCATTTATACCTATTTAGAATCAAGGTTCGGTTTTTGGTCGTACAAAACGGGTTCAGCTTTTTTCCTTTTATCGAGAACAATTGGATCGGCAGCTAGACTCTATTTAGCTGTGAATGTATTACAAATTGCTATTTTTGAACCTATTGGAGTACCATTTATCGTAACTGTTTTTATATCCATTTTATTAATTTGGATTTATACCCACAAAGGTGGAGTACAAACCATTATTTACACGGACACACTTCAAACACTCTTTTTATTAATTGCTTTGTTTATAACCATCTATTTAGTGAGCCAACAAATGCATTTAAGTATGAGTGAATTATTCCAAACGATAAGAGATAGTGAATATTCTCACATGTTTGAATGGGATTGGAAAAACAAACACTTTTTTGGAAAAGACTTTTTAGCCGGGGTATTTATTGCCATTGTAATGACAGGTTTAGATCAAGATTTAATGCAAAAAAATCTAACATGTAAATCAATCAAAGAAGCTCAAAAAAACATGTTTTGGTTTTATTGGGTTTTACTTCTAATTAATCTACTTTTTCTATCGCTAGGAGCCATTTTATACATTTACTCCAATTCAAAAGGTCTAATAATTCCAGCACAAACAGACGACCTATACCCTTCCTTAGCTTTAGGAGGTCAATTCGGAACATTAGCTGGAGTAACTTTTTTATTAGGGATCATTGCGGCTACCTATGCGAGCTCTGATTCAGCATTAACAGCTTTAACTACTTCATTTTGCATCGATTTTTTGAGTATTGAAAAATTTCAAGAAAAGAAAAGAATCAAACTGAAAAACTTCGTTCATTTGGGATTTTCCGCTTTATTTTTCGTAGTTATATTACTATTTCACGCATTCAATAACCAAGAATTAATTGCAGCTGTATTTAATTTAGCTGGCTATACTTACGGACCACTATTAGGTTTATTTGCTTTTGGATTATTTACCAAAATACCTGTAAAAGATAAGTTAGTTCCCTTAGTATGTATCCTTTCTCCTATCATCACTTATATATTAGAAACTCAAACACAAGAACTATTCGGTGGATTTGGCTTTGCTAAATTGATCCTGAATGGATTCATTTGCTTTTTGATGCTTTGGGGGATTAGAGGTAAGAGGTAAGAGGTAAGAGGTAAGAGATGGCAGAGCGGAGTCGAAGTCAGAGGAGGTTATAAGCGGTAATAGGTGGCTGAGGTTCTCGAAGCCACAGACATAATAAGTTAAAATTCCACCACCGCTTTGATTATTTTATTTTCAGGTTTTGGGATTTCATTAAATTCCTGAGGTAAATTCATAAAATCAATTTCCTTGGAGATGTAATTGCTTAGGTCAATTTGTTGATTTCTTAAACATTCAATCACATATTCAAAATCTTCACGAGTCGCGTTGCGGCTACTCATCAAAGTGCCTTCTTTCTTATGAAAATCGGGATGACTCAATTGAATTTGCCCCAATTGAAGTCCAATCAATGTATAATTTCCCCCATGAGAAAGATATTGAAAACCATTGTTTATTGCATTCAAATTTCCAGTTGCATCAATCACAATTTGAGGCATAGTTCCAGCAGTAATTTCCATTAATCTAGCAGAGACATCCTCTTTTCCATGAATCACATAATCAACTTGCCATTCTTTTTGACAAAAATCCAATCGATTTTGATTAAAATCCAAGGCTATTACTTGCGCTCCTTTGATTCTAGCAAATGCCATGGCTGCTAAACCTATGGGGCCTGCGCCAATAATTAGTACAAAATCATTTTCCTTGACTCCTGCCCTTCTTATTCCGTGTGCACCAATAGACAAAGGTTCAACCATGGCCAAATGTTTTAATGGAATATCATTCGCACGAATAACAAATTGTTTTGGAACTGAAATATATTCAACCATTGCGCCATTTTGATGAACTCCAATGACAGATAGGGTTTGGCAACAATTTGTTTTACCAGAACAACAAGCAGCACATTTCCCACAATGAATATATGGAATAATGGCTACCTGGTCGCCAAGGATAAAATCAGCTTCATCTGCTTCCGTTTCCACGATTTCTCCCGATACTTCATGTCCCAAGACTCTAGGGTATGAAAAAAATGGCTGAGTACCTTCAAATGCATGTAAGTCAGTCCCGCAAATTCCAATCCAACGAACCTTTATAAGTACTTCACCTAATTTCCTCTTAGGTTTTTCGACTTTCTGCCAATGAAATTTTCCAGGCTCTAAACAAATAAGTTGATTAATCATTTCTTTAAAATTTATAAGCAGCTCTCATGGCAAAATAAAAAACATCTTTTCCATTCCCCGTATCTTTCAAATAATCTCCAGCCTCACAATAACCAAATTCAATCAGGCCTTGTAAACTTCTGGTTAAATTCAAATTTGTTTCTAAGGTGAAAATATTACCTACATTTCTTGCCGTTGATTCAAATTTATGGTTTAATATTGGGCGCATTGGCGACATATTTGGAGAAAACAATCCATCTTTTAAGCTTTCGCGAGTAACAAAAGATCCACGTAGAGTCATTTGAATGAAATCATTGGGATGAAATCTAAAATATGGACTTAAATTTAATGTATTTGTAATGTTTAAAGATACTGTTTGCCCAAAAGGAGGTCTTGAAAAAAGTGTATTAAAGGTATTTAATTGATTATCATCGTAATTTTTATCTCCAGGAACCCAATTACCACTAAAACCTAAGGTGTATTTATGATGTATTTGCCTAGAAACATCAAAAATGGACATAAAAGCGTTTATGGAAGATTCACCAAAGCTACCAAATTGATAAACATTTTCGATCGAATATTGCCATTTATTGGGTTTTGAAATAAATCGAAAACCTATACTATTTCTTTTTTCTTCTGCTATTTTGAACAAATATTCTCTTTTGGGACTTTGAAAATAGATAGAATAAAAATCAAATAAATAAGGTTTATGAAAATCAACATTACTAAAATACACCCCTATTAAATCCTCTTTAGATAGCTCATCGTCCAAGGCTCCTGGCTTCATAATCATTGGTCTAACCCAGAATACATCAGCAAGTAAATTTGGCTGCTTATAACGAAAATGCATACCCGCATGTGTCATCCTTGTATTGGGCCCCTCCCGCGAAGCTAATAAACGCTCCCCTCCATAAACCTCCTCTTGTTTTCCTAAACGTAGAAAAGCATTTTTTGAAGTAGGTATTTCTAAAAAAAATTGATGGATTGAAAAAATATCTTCATCCGATTGATTATTAATGGGGTTGTTGTTAAAAAATCGCTTGGTATGATTTAATTGTAGAAAAACTCTGAATTTATTTTTTGTGGACAAGGCAGCATGCAACATCACTCGCTGCAATAATTGCTGAGGTGAATCGGTTATAAAAGTAGAAGGAACTTCGCCAAAATTGAAATGTTCATAATTCTGATAATTATATCTTAATTCACCCCCAATGGCAAGTTTCCATTTTTGTGAAGTATCTAATTGAATATGTTTTAAATTTCTTGCCCAAATATTCAATAACGTATCTTTCTGTAGAGCCACCAAATTATCATCTGATCTTGATTTACCAAAATACTGAGCATTAGAATCAAAATTAAAAATCAATAAAATATTTAAGAGGGCAATAAATAGATATTTCAAGCAAAAAATATTTATATAATCTAAAAGGAAATGTATTTGGAATTTTACTAAAAAGATTAAAACTCGAACTCTTCAATAAAAATTCAAAATTATAAGAATATTATCAATAAAACGACTTTAATTGGCTAAATCAACATTTTTCACGAACGAATTGGCACTTTTTCCCGATTTAACCAAACAAACTTGGTAGATCTATTTTTAGAAATAAATTAAAAAAAAACAACTATTTTTTAAAAAGTTGCAAAATCACAATTTACAGTCAAATTAAAGGAGGTAGTTTTGTTTAATCCTAACCAAGAAGGTAACCTTTCAATAGGTTATTTGGGAAAAAGATTGATGATATAATTTAGAACACAGAACAATAAAGGTTAGACTTACTAAGTCTAACCTTTTTAGTTTAAAAATGACTTAAGAGAAATTAAGAATGTAGAATTAAAAATGTAGAAAAAGAATCCTCATACATCTTACATCATACGTCTTACATCATACGTCTTACATCATACCTCCTCTACTTCTCTTTAAACTTCTTAATAACTTTGGACAAATAGGTTACCTCAACACCCAAAAAAGAGGCTAAATGCTTTTGACTGACACGCTCTAATAAGGATGGGTAATTTTTCTGCAGGAACACATACTTTTGTTCACTGTTCAGTGTTCTCAAAAGAATGGTTTGATTTTGAAATTCGCACAAATTCTGCATCAATTCCACCACTGAAAACATGGCAAATCGATTGCTCATACCAATTAATTGAAAATACAATTTCTTTTTAATACCATACACAACACAATCTTCCAATGCCTCCATTGTTTCATGGGATGGAACTTCTTTTTGAAAACTATTAATTGGAGATACAAATTGACCTTCTTGTACGAACCACGTGGATACCTCTACTCCATCTTTTTCAGAAAATAACCTCAAAAGGCCTTTCTCTATGTAAAACATTTTATCACAAACCTCCCCTTCATAAACCAGAATATCACCTTTTTTTAATTTGACAGAAAAAATCAAACTCATTAAGTGGTCTAAAATTCTTGAATCAAATTTATTTTTCAAATAAGGGCTGGCACTCAATCTTTCTAATAATTTCATTTTACTACAGGGGCTAGGAACCTTTAATATAGATTAAAGTCAAATTTATTTAAATTTTAGAATTAAATTGCAACTACAACAACCAAAAGACAATAATTAATTTAACCCCATCATCAAGTCACTAGTAACAAATGAAATTATCACATAGACTTTTAGAATCCTTCGGTAAAAGTTCAGACTCCTCCCAAAAATTTGTTCAATTCATTTTAGATACAGCTTTTGCTCAAAAACTAAAAAAAGGTGATTTACTCTATGATAGAGGTAAAGTAGAAGACCGTGTTTGTTATGTAGAAAAAGGATTATTAAAAAAATATACGATTGACCAGAATGGTAAAGAGCATATCAATTGGTTTTCTATGGAGGGTGACTTTATTTTACTTCCCAAGAGCTTTTTAAGAGGGGAAATAAATGAAGAAGTTGTTGAAGCGCTGGAAGATTGTGTCATTTTTTCGATGCGAAAAAATGTCCTGTTTAAAATCATGGAATACAACAATAAAATGTGTATGACCATGGTAAATGAGTTGTTTAACTATTTATGTGTACTTCAAAACATTTGTATTTTCCTACGTTCATTAGATGCATCAGAAAAATACACTTTCCTGAAAAGCTTTAATGCTAAGCTTGTAAAGCGATTAAATCAAAAACAATTGGCTAATTTTTTGGGAATTGACACCACTTATTTATCTAAAATCCTAAAATCCTTGAACGAATAATTCAATTTTATCTTACAATTTGTCAATTTATTACTCTTTTATTTGTAATTTGCGTGGATTTTTAAAAATCTACGTTCGATATATAATTTTATAAAGTTTTTGAGTTCTTTTTTAAGCATTTATTTTTACTTTGTTTTAAGTCTTTTTTTCTTTTTAATTGGTAGTAAATTACTATTTCAAAAAGGACTTATTGCAATCAAGCTTTTAGGTGTTCAATTCCTAAATTTGACTTTGCTTATCCTTGTTTCCTTTTGGACGAACGAGGAGCATTTTCTTATGCACCCCTACTTATTGAAATTATCTTCCCCTTTTGTTTATCTAATTTTCCCTTTAGCTTATTTATTTCAAGAGTTTGTCTTATTTCCTGAAAAAAAATTCAAACCTATAGATTTACTACATTTTCTACCATTTTTACTCAATTTAGTGGAATTAATTCCCGTTTACCTGAGCCCAACTGAGATAAAATTAGAATTGATCAAAGAAATTATTCAGAAAAAATCTTACCTAGTAGAAAGTAAGTATAATATTTACCTGATAAAACCTGCTTATCATCAATTTATCAGATTAACTCAATATTCAATTTACTCGGCCCTAATTGGTAGCAGTCTCTATTCTTACATCAAACATGTTCCCGAAAAACAATTTAAGAAAAATATAATATTAGTTAGTTGGCTAGTTGGAGTATTTATATTAAAAGTATTTAGCATTATCGTTTCAGTATATTTTGTCTTTTCCCCTCACAAAAATGCTATTGTATTCAATTGGCAAGATTTATTGAAAATTGTAGACCATGTAGTGTTGGCTTTTTTATTATTTTATAAACCTAAAATGCTCGATTTTACTAATTTAAAAGGTGAAGTTTCCAAACAAATCAATTCATCAAATTCTTTTGAAAAAATTGAAACAGAGGCTATCCTATTCCATAAAATTGAAAATATTTTTGAACAAAAACACTTCTTCTTAGACGAGAATTTAAGTCCACAAACCATTGCAGAGGCTTTAGATATACCCAATAGAAAGGTTTCTACGCTTATAAAAACTTTCACAAATCTAACATTCCCTGATTATGTTAATTTAAAGCGTCTCAATTACATTGAGGAACAAATGAAAACAAGTCAAGAATGGAGAAATTTCACCTTTGAAACAATGGCCTTGGAAAGTGGATTTGGGAGCAGATCTAATTTTTACAATGCATTTAAAAAGCTCAAAAAGAATTCACCGAAAACTTATTTTGGACATATAAAACTAGAGTTAGAAAAATAATCATTTTTTTGTCCAATATATTGCATTTGCTCAAATTTAAGACAAACATATAATTTGAATCAATTTTCTTTGAAAGAAAAAATTCATCAACCAATGTTTCGTTTTTTAAAACCACCATTTTCACCATTTGCTAGAATTCCAGATTTAACTTTATACAATTTGGACGAGTTAAGTAAATTAGCGAGAAAAATGAAAAAGACTACTTGGAGTCAAGATCAATTTGTTTATGCAGAATGGTCAGATTCTTACACCATCATTCAAATGAGATTTAATCCGAACGGCACATTCAACAAATTAGTTAAAGAAGAGTGGAAGGATTTGAACGTTTTATTTGATTATGAGAAAATAGCACCAACAAAAGAAAAAGAATATTAGTCTATTCTCTAAATATAAGTTATCGTAATTTAAAAATTAGACCAAAAATTCATTTAATCTTTTATTAATATTGAATTTCGTTCTACTTTAAGGTCACAATACTTTCATTTTGATATAAATCTTACATAAATTACAACTTATAGACTATTTCGGAATAGATTTAATACGTTGAAAATGACTAAGATTATTCTAAAACTAATACTACTGCTATTTCCTTTCCTTGGATTATCGCAAAAAATAAACCTTGTTTTTCAATCAGGCCAAGAAGGCCACAAAACCTATCGTATTCCTGCCATCATCAAAAATAAGGAAGGTCATTTATTAGCTTTTGCAGAGGGTCGAGTGAAAGGAGCAAGTGATTTTGGCGACATCAATATTGTGTTAAAAATCAGCAAAAACAAAGGTAAAACTTGGTCTGCTATTTCTACCATTGTTGATTATGATTCACTTCAAGCGGGTAATCCGACTCCTATTTTAGACACATTAGATCCACTATACCCACAGGGTAGAATTTTTCTATTCTATAATACGGGTAATAATCATGAAGGAGAAATAAGAAAAGGCAAAGGTGTGCGAGAAGTTTGGTATATCACTTCCACAGATGGTGGAATCTCTTGGTCTAAACCGATTAATATTACCTTACAAGTACATCGTCCAAAACAAGAGAAATTTAACTCCAAATATAATTTTAAAGAAGATTGGCGACATTACGCCAATGGCCCTGGTCACGGATTATTATTCACCTCTGGAAAATATGCAGGTAGAATGTTGGTAGCAGGAAATCACTCAGAAAGTAATTTAAGCGACAAAGGAGTTGACTATTTTGCACACACTTTTTATACGGATGATCATGGAAAGACTTTCCATTTGGGAGAAACTGTTCCCTTAGCGGGAAGTAATGAAGCCACCGCTGCACAAATTTCAGGAGACCGCTTAATGATGAATATGAGGAATCAAAAAGGAGATATACATGCAAGAATTATTGGTATTAGTTCAACTGGAGGTGAAAAATGGGACAGAATATATTTTGACAAACAATTACCTGATGCTATTTGCGAAGGAAGTTTGATTAATATGGGTAGCAAAAAAGGAAAATCGATTCTGGCCTTTACCAATACTGCGGATACTCTTTACAGAGATCAATTAAGTTTAAAAATCAGTGAGGACGATGGATTAACTTGGAAAAAAAATATACTGATTGCAAAAGCAAATACAATCGCCGAAGCAAAAAAAGATTATACAGCCTATTCAGACATCATACAATTAGGCAGGAAAAAAATTGGGATTTTATATGAATTAGAAAATTATAGCAAGATTGTGTTTAGGGAAATATTGCTTTAGAAAAAGTAAGTAAAAACACTAATTTTCATTTATTAAAAATTCAATCCATACTATCGATAAATTCATCAATGGATTTTTCAACAATTTCTTTGGCTAACCCTTCTTCTTGCCAGTAAAGTTGTTCGTTTGTAAATGAGGAATGGCCATTTCTATTCTTATTGAAATAGGCATGTTCCGCAAATAGGTGAAAACCCAATTGTTTAAACTTAAATCCTTTTCTTGACACTTTCGCAAAAAAGTTCATACCAATATCGTAAGAATTGTAACCGATTGGCTCAATATTTCCGATGGGATAAGTTTGACTTTGCATCATTTTTCTATCAAATAATGCTGCATGTTCATTGATTCTACATTCAGGCAATGGCCATCCGGAATAATTTCCACGAATGATTTCAAAACCACGTAGATTTTCTTTCCCCTCGTACAAGTGAAAAATTTCCTCTTTACTAGGACGATATTCAAAATATTTTTCACCTGAGCAATCTCCGACCGCTGGACAATTCCAACATTGACCAACAAAACCAATACCCATATTCTCGTCGATTTCACTTAAATAGGCTTGTAAAATATCTTTGCGATAAATCATGTCATTATGGGAAACAAAAACCCAATCAGTTTTGGATTTTTCTAGTCCATATTGATAACGTAGAGAATGTCGAAAAAAAGGAATAAAGCGAAAAAATGGCTTAAAAAATGGTTTTCGATCCAAATTACTAATACCAATTTGCAATTTAGAATAAAACAATTCAACCTCAATATCTAAAGATTCGAGATAGTCCAACAGAGGTTGCATATTATCATTAAATGCTTGTTTTTTCTCAAAAATCACAAACAATTTGTTGATATAATTCCCAGAAAACCTTAACAAGGAATGTATGGTAATTATTGTTTGATA
>JBJTNH010000128.1:0-15336 GCA_046073945.1 Aquirufa sp.
CCAAATTCTTGATTTTCTCTAAAAATCTTGGATGCATGAATGATTTTGTCAACTAGGGTAGTTTTACCGTGGTCAACGTGGGCAATAATAGCAATGTTGCGAATGCTTTGCATAAAAAATTAGTCTCTTTAATGAAATAAATTCCTAGACTCCAGGAAATTAAGGTGCAAAGGTACGGATTATTTCTTTGAAAAGTACTAAAATGATTAAATAAGAAAATTTCTCCTTAGGACGGAATAGATTTGGTAGCTGCAACCTCATTGGTGGGCTTAGCCATTTGTACAATTTTTTCTAGAATATGCTCAGAATCAATGCCACAAACACGATAAAGTTCAATTTGTTCCCCATGTTCAATTACTTCATCTGGAATACCTAAACGGGTTATTTTAGAAGTATAATGATTATCAACCATGAATTCTGCTACCGCTGATCCGAATCCACCTTGAATAGCTGCATCCTCTACTGTTATGATTGCATTAAATTTTTGGAAAATGTGATGTAAAAGCTCTTCATCCAAGGGTTTTACAAAACGCATATCAAAAAGCGCAGGTTCTAAACCTTGTTTTCTTGCTTGTAAACAGGCAATTTCAGCTTGATTGCCAATGTGGCCAATGCTCAAAACGGCAATATCTTTACCTTTTAAGACTTCCTTCCCTTTACCAATTTTCATTAATTCAAAATCTGTTCTCCAAGCAGGCATAACTCCTTCGCCTCTTGGATATCGAATGGTGATGGCTTGTTTTAATTCCTTGAACGAATCTTGAGACGCAGTATACATGATATTTCTAAGTTCCTGTTCATTTTTAGGAGCCATGATAATCATGTTTGGAATACAACGCATAAATGCAAAATCGTAATTGCCATGGTGTGTAGGTCCATCTGCTCCGGCTAGGCCAGCTCTATCTAAACAGAAAATGACAGGTAGGTTTTGCAAACAAACATCATGAACCACTTGGTCATAACCTCTTTGCATAAACGAACTATAAATATTGCAAAATACAGTGAGCCCTTGTGTAGCTAATCCTGCGGAAAAAGTGACTGCATGTTGTTCTGCAATACCCACATCAAACGCTCTATCTGGCATCGCCCGCATCATGATATTCATGGAGGATCCCGAAGGCATAGCTGGAGTAATACCCATAATTTTTGGGTTTTTTTCTGCTAATTCCAATAAAGTATGTCCAAAAACCTCTTGGTATTTGGGTGGCTGTGGATTATCAAATGTTTTCTTTTGAATCTCCCCTGTCGTTTTATCAAATTTACCAGGGGCATGCCACAATGTTTGATCTTTTTCTGCCAAAGAATATCCTTTTCCTTTGGTCGTAATAACATGTAAAATTTTAGGCCCTTGAATATCTTTTAAATCTCGCAAAACAGTCGCTAAATATTCTACGTCATGCCCATCTATTGGTCCAAAATACCTTAAATTGAATGATTCAAATAAATTACTTTGCTTTAAAATAGTTGCTTTTAAACCATTTTCGATTTTGGAAACAATCTCTTGTGCGGATTTGCCAAATTTGGACATTTTGCCCAATAAGTTCCAAATATCATCTTTTACCTTGTTATAGGTATGTGAAGTAGTAATGTCTGTTAAATATTCCTTCAACGCTCCTACATTGGGATCGATCGCCATGCAATTATCATTCAAAATGATAATCATGTTATTTGGAATATCTCCGGCATGATTCATGGCTTCAAATGCCATTCCGGCCGTCATTGAACCATCGCCTATGACAGCAATATGTTGTTTTTGGAATTCTTTTTTATATCTCGAAGCAACCGCCATACCTAAAGCAGCCGAAATAGAGGTAGAGGAATGTCCAACTCCAAAAGCATCGTATTCACTTTCAGATCTTTTTGGAAATCCACTAATTCCTCCGATCAAACGGTTGGTATGAAAATTTCCTTGTCTACCCGTTAGGATTTTATGCCCATAAGCTTGATGCCCAACATCCCAAACCAATTGGTCTTCAGGTGTATTAAAAACATAATGCAATGCAACCGTTAATTCAGTTACCCCTAAGGAAGCTCCAAAATGCCCCCCATTCACCGATACATTATCAATGATAAATTGACGCAATTCATCGCAAACTTGGGGTAATTGTGAAGCTTGAAGTCCGCGAAGATCCTTGGGACTCTGGATCTTACTCAATAAGGGACCTGCTTGAAACTGCATAGATTATTTTTTAATGTGTTGATAGAAACTTTACAAAGGTAAAAATGTTTTGTTAGCTTAGTCATTTTTTTGACTTGCTTTAAAAAGTCTTCTTTTTTCATATTTAGATAAACTATCATATCCTGATTTAGATATTTTATCTAAAATCTGATTCAATTCATCCTCTTGTATGTCAGAGTGGTCATTTAAATCCAAAATTTCATTGGTTTTTTTATGAACAACTTGTGCATAACTATAAACTTTTGAGTCTTTTTTTATCAGAAATTTTTTTGTTCGATTGAAATTAAAAGCAAACAAAAATCCCATAATGGCTCCACCCAAATGAGCAATGTTTCCTCCTGCATTGCTACCAACCGTTTCGATGAAAGACCAAATGACGTAAAATGTAGCGATGTATTTTATTTGAACTGCTCCAAAAATAAATAAATAGACTTCATATTTCGGTCTTAAATAGGCAGCAGCTATCACAACGGCAAATACTCCTGCTGAGGCTCCGTTTAATAAGGAAGGTCCTTTGGCAATAAAATAAGAAAAGCTATTCAATAACAACAAATAGGCTGCAGCGCCTGACAAGCCTCCTAAAAAGAATAATTGAACAATTTTTTTGTGCCCAATGTAGTCTGTTAGTATTCGTCCAAACCAGAATAGAAACATCATATTGAATAATAGATGAAATAATTCCATGTGCACAAAAAAATAGGACAATAGCGTCCAAGGTTTTGAAAGGACTAATTTGGGTTGAGAAGATAAGGTTAGATTTTCATAGATGAAATCAAAAATCAATCCTTTGTCTGCGATTAAAAAAATGACTTTAGCTACATTTAACAAGACAAAAATTACCACGTTAATGATGATAATTTTCATCAAACCATTATCGGATTGTTGAAAAACCAATTTAATGTCTTGCCAAATACTTTTCATCTTAATAGAAATTATTGCGTTTTGTCTTCCAAATGAAAATTAAAATAATCGCAAAGAACATTCCTCCAATATGTGCGAAATGTGCCACGTTATCACCAGCATTTTGTTGCATGCCTGCATAAAATTCATACAAACCATATCCACTGACAAAATATTTTGCTTTAATGGGAATTGGAATCGGAAACAAAAACATCTCAGAATTTGGAAATAAGTAACCAAATGCCATCAATATTCCAAAAACAGCTCCAGATGCACCACCTAAAACACTGGTACTGATGATTTGAGTATAATTTTGCTTCACAAGATCAATGTTTAATAAACCCTGTGGAGCCGTAATTGTTCCATAATGTTGCCAATAATCTACTAAATTGGCTGAAGTAGGGTCTAATAAAACTAATTCGGTGGCCCTTCTTAATTCTGCATAATCGATAAAATGCTGAATTCCCATGTATAAAAGCCCTGCTCCAATTCCACAAAAGAAGTAGAAAAAAATAAATCGCTGGGCACCCCAAACTCGTTCCAAAAGAGAACCGAACATAAACAAACCAAACATGTTTCCTAACAAGTGCATGAAGTTCGCATGAACAAATAAATAGGTAACTAATTGATAAATTCTAAAATCTGGCGATTCGTAATAATGCAACGTAAGATATTCCTGAGGGATAAAAAGTCCTGATAGGACAAATACCGCCACATTGATTAAGATCAAATTTCTTACACTCGGAGTTAAGTTCTGTAACATAGTTTTATTCCTCGTATCCCCAATCGATACCTGTTTTCATGTCTTTAATTAGTAAGCCCATAGACTTGAAAGTAGCACGAATTTCATCTACTTTATCATATTGTCTATTTTCCTTGAATTGTTTGTAAAGATCCAATAAACCTTTGCTCAATGCATCCCAGTTTTCAGGTGTTTCTTCTTTGATGCCTAAAACATCATTTAATATTCCATTGAAACTGTTTTTTAATTGATCAAAACCGTTTTTACTCATTTGATCAAAAGTAACCTGACCCGTATGTAATTGGTTGATCTTTTTTAGCAAATTAAATAAATTGGCAATCGTCACAGCAGTATTCAAATCATCATTTAATCCATCATAACAACCTTGCACTGCTTGCTGTATTTCCTCATCATGCTTACTTGCCACTCCTTCGCCTAAATCAGCAGGGTAATTTAACCCTTTTAGGATTTTCAAGCCATTGGCAATTCGTTTATATCCCTTCTGAGCCGCTTTTAACGCATCGTTAGAAAAATCCAAGGTGCTTCTGTACTGAGATTGTAACATAAAGAACCGAACGGTCATTGGACTGTAGGCTTGATCTAATAAAGGATGATTCCCAGAAAATAATTCAACAGGTAAAAATGAATTTCCTAAGGATTTACTCATTTTTTGACCATTGACGGTCAACATATTTGTATGCATCCAATATTTTGCAGGGGCATGTCCATAAGTTGCTTTTGCTTGTGCGATCTCACATTCGTGGTGTGGGAATTTCAAATCCATTCCGCCGCCATGAATATCAAAAGTATCTCCCAAATATTTGTGACTCATACAGGTACATTCCAAATGCCAACCTGGAAAACCTAATCCCCAAGGAGATGGCCAGCGCATGATATGTTCAGGAGATGCTTTTTTCCAAAGTGCAAAATCGAGCGGGTTTCTTTTTTCGCCTATACCGTCCAAATCTCTCGTTTCTGATAATAAATCGTCTAAAACTCTGCCAGAAAGTTTTCCATAATCGCCGCCTTCTTTGTTGTATTTTTCAATGTCAAAATAAACAGATCCATTGGACTCATACGCCAATCCTTTTTGAATCAAGGTTTGAGTAGCTTCAATTTGCTCAACAATGTGTCCTGTCGCAGTAGGTTCTATGCTCGGTGGCAATAAATTGAATTGGGTCAAAACTTGGTGAAAATCATTCGTATATCGTTGAACAATTTCCATGGGTTCCAATTTTTCCAACTTGGCCATTTTACCAATTTTATCTTCGCCTTCATCGCCATCACCCACTAAATGGCCAACATCCGTTATATTTCTAACATATCGAACTTGATACCCAATATGTTTTAAATACCTATGTAAAATATCAAAGGAAGTAAAAGTTCTCAGATTACCTAAATGAACAAAATTGTAAACCGTTGGTCCACAAACATATAAGCCAACGTACGGCGCATTAACAGGTTCAAATAATTCTTTTTCTCTACTAAGTGTATTGTATAGTTTTAGCGCTTGCATAGAATAAATTCCTTCTTGATTTTTAGATATCTGGGAAAGGTATTAAAATTACTAATTAAAATTTAAAATGTTGAATCAATTATCTATTCCCTGATAAAATGATTTTTTCGGATAGCTCGTTTCAATATATTATCTTTGTTTTTTTATATTTAGAAATATGTACTTAAAGGAAGTCGGAGCAGATTCATCTCTTCAAAAAGCTTTTTTAGAATTCCCTGTTTCGTTATATGCGAATGATTCTAATTGGATACGTCCTTTAGACAATGATATCAATTCCATTTTTGATCCGAAGAAAAATCCACATTTTAAACATGGGGATGCAATCCGTTGGATATTGTTTTCTGATTCCAATGAAGTAATCGGTCGTGTGGCTGCTTTTTATGATGGTAAAGAATCTTCAAAAGATACTCAATTGACAGGAGGGATGGGCTTTTTTGAGTGCATAGAAGATGAGAAGGCCGCATTTATGTTATTTGATGCTTGCAAAAATTGGTTGAAAAATCAAGGTTTTGAAGCTATGGACGGCCCAATCAATTTTGGGGAGAGAGATAGTTTTTGGGGATTGATGATCAAAGGTTGGGAATTTGAACCTACTTATAAAATGCCTTGGACCAAGGAATATTACATTTCATTTTTTGAAAAATACGGTTTCAAAGATTATTTCCAGCAATTGGTTTTTGTATCATCCATTCGTGGAGCGAATGTAACCCAAGCCATAGAAGAGAAAGCTGAACGTATATATCAAAATCCCAATTATGAATTTCGGCACATAGAAAAGTCAAAATTGAATCAATATGCCGAGGATTTTAGAATTATTTTCAATGCAGCTTGGGCCAAATTCCCAGGGGTGAAAGAAATGAGTTCAGAGCAGGCTCAAAAATTGGTCAAACAAATGAAGCCAATTTTGGATGAACAACTCTTGTGGTTTGCTTATACTTCAGAAGGAGATCCTGTGGCATTTTTCATCGTGATTCCTGATTTGAATCAAATCGTTAAACATTTGAATGGAAAATTGAATGTTTGGGGGATGATCAAATTTTTATTGTTAAAATTGAAAGGTACTTTAACTCGTACTTGTGGACTGATTTTTGGTGTAGTACCAGAGCATCAAGGGAAAGGAGTTGAATCTGCCATTGCTTTGCGTTTTAGATCTGCTGCTAGAGAAAATCCATTCTATCCTTATACTACCATGGATATGAACTGGGTAGGTGATTTTAATCCAAAAATGTTGCGTTTTGTGTCTCAATTAGGGGCGACAAACGACAAGACTTATATTACATATCGTTTATTATTTAATCCAAATCAGCCCTTTAGTCGTTGTCCTAAAGTTGGCTAAATTTATCAACATGAGCTTATTATCAATTGGAACGGTTGCGTTCGATGCCTTAGAAACCCCTTACGGAAAAACAGATAAAATTATCGGAGGTTCTTGTACCTACATTGCACTTTCAGCGGCATTTTTTGTGCCCAAGGTGAATGTTGTGGCAGTAGTTGGCGATGATTTTCCCAATGAATACATCGAGACATTAGAGTCAAAAAATATCAATTTAGAGGGTCTTCAAATCAAAAAGGGGGAGAAATCCTTTTTTTGGGCGGGTAAGTACCACAATAATATGAACTCAAGGGATACGCTGGTAACTGAATTGAACGTTTTGGCGGATTTTCAGCCTACAATTCCTAATTCTTATCAAGATTGTGAGTACCTCATGTTAGGAAATCTAACTCCTCAGGTTCAGATTGACGCCATTAAGGGTTTGAATAAACGACCTAAATTGATTGTCATGGATACCATGAATTTTTGGATGAATGTCGCCATGGACGATTTGAAAAGCGTATTGAAAATGGTGGATGTTCTTTGTATCAATGATGAAGAAGCACGCCAACTTTCAGAGCAATATTCATTGCGAACTGCTGCTAAATTGATTATGGCAATGGGGCCAAAAACTTTGATTATCAAAAAAGGAGAAAATGGAGCTTTGTTATTCCAAGGAAATGAAATGTTCTATTGTCCAGCTATTCCATTAGAAGATGTTTTTGATCCAACTGGTGCGGGTGACACTTTTGTGGGTGGATTCATCGGATACCTTGCAAAAGTTGACGATATTTCTTTTGAAAGCATGCGTAAAGCGGTGGTATATGGCTCTGCGATGGCTTCTTTCTGTGTTGAGAAATTTGGAACGGAACGTTTGTTGCAAATCACAGAAGCTGAATTAGAATCGCGTGTGAATGAATTTAGAGAATTGGCTAGATTTTAATATTAACCAACAATCACCTCGGTCATATCATCAAGGCTCAAATAGTTATTAGCTAAATCTCTTAACTCTTGAGCCTTGCATGAAAGAATTTCATCTTGAAATTGATCATAAAAATCCAAGGCTAATCCTTCCAATTGGATGATTTTTACTTTATCTGCGATATCAAAAGCTTGTGTTAATTCCCCAGTAAAACTCCCCATTAAATAGTTTTTAACCAATACTAATTCCGAATCAGAAACTAAATCAGTTTGTAAAATAGCTATTTCTTTTCTGATCTCCGAAATGGTTTCTTCAGCTTTATCCTTATTTACATCTGTTCCAACCACCCAATATCCAGCTCTCTGCATAGGAATCATGGAACTAGAAATGCCATACGTAAATCCTTTTTCTTCACGAATGTTTTTTTGAAGTCTAGACCCAAAATAACCCCCTAAGATGGTATTTAGGACAGTGAATTTAAAATAATCTGGATTTTTTCGAGTCATTCCAATTTTACCAAAGCGAATAGAACTTTGTGTTGAATTTTCTTTGGAATGCTGAATGCGCTTTTCTGAAGTTAAAGAATTACTAAAACTGTTTTTGCTTGAACTTTCTTGAAAATTCAATTGCCCAAGTGTTTGATTTAAAACCTTGATTTCCATTTCACCCACTTTTCCAGATAGGGTGATGGAGGGTTTGATATTAGACCAATGTTTTTTATAAAATGATTTTAATTGTTCAATTTGGATATTCTTTAGACTATCAGCTGTTGAAAAACGCGAATATGGATCTGACCCAAAAATAGCTTTCCGAAAATATTGGTTTGCAGCAAAGGATGTTTTTTCCCAATTTAAATTGGTTCTTTGTGCTTCGATCTCCATTTCCTTTTTAAACTCATTCTCGGGGAAGATAGAGTTTACCAAAATATCTTCAAGAAGATGGATAAGTGTTTCAAAATGTTTCTTTAAGCTATAAATCGTAATCGTACCTAAATCGAAATTGGCTTGAACATCCCAAAAAGCACCATAAAAATCGAATGATTCATTAATGTCTTTTGCTGTTCTGGTTTTTGTGCCTCTTTTCATTAATTGAGCAGTCATACTAGCTACCCCAGGAATAGAAGTATTTAACGCACCAGCATCCGTATTTAATTCTAACTTAAATACATCTTGTTCTCCTAAATTAATCAGGCAAACTTTTATTCCATTATCCAAGTGAACTAATTCATATTTGGGGAAATCAATGCGTTCAATAGGATAAGAGACAGGAGCAATTGTACGATCAAGCATAATATATAGTTAAAAAACAAATGACATTCTTTTGGAATGTCATTTGTCAAATCAATAAGTTGGTATTTTTATTTCGTTGTATTGCTATTAATAGCAGCTAACAATGAAATTCTTAAAGTATTTGCTAATGGGCTACTTGTTCCTGTTGGTACTAAGTAAGCAAAATCAAAACCATATTTTTGATCTAATTTGAATCCAACTCCAAATGTGAAATATTTACGATTACCCTTATTAGCACTTTCATTGAAGAAACCTGCTCTTAAAGCAAATGCATTGTTCATTAAATATTCAGCTCCCAAAGAAGTTGAAATCTCTTGTAACTCTTCGCCAAATCCATCTGGTGCATCAAACAAAGAAGTGAAAATGCCACCGATAGCTGTTACATCATTTGGATCAGTTCCTTTGGTATATTTCTTGGTTGAAGCGTCATAAATACCTGGTGTTGGAACCATTAATTTATTTAAATCAATCGTAAATGTTAATCGATTACCTTCAGAAATTTCTTTGGTTGTTGCAACTCCGAAACGTAGATTAGTCGGAATGAAATTCTTTTCATTTCCACCATAAGAAACTTTACCTGAAATGTTAGACAAAACTAAACCGTAGGTGTATTTCCAATCTTTAGCTGAGGTAGAATTCCAATATAAAGCAACATCTGCAGCAACCGTTTGTGCTGGTTTCATTGCAACTGTTGAACTTTGAAAGTTGCCTAATAAATTCGAGTTGATGTATTTTAAATTAACACCTAACGATAATGAGTTCGATAATTTTTTAGAATAAACACCAGTGATCGCATATTCTTTCGAGTTGTAATTTCCATTACTTTGTCCAATGCTGTTGGTTGCTTGGAAAGTTCCTTGATCAAAATAATTGATTGAAAAACCAAAAGCTTGATCTTTGGTTGTCTTTTTGAAACCTGAGATATTGTATAAAGCCATGTCAGACACTAAGTTTCTTAACCAAGGAGTGTATGAAATAGCAAATCCTAAGTCTTTTTCAGAAGTAGCTAATTTAGCTGGATTCCAATAAATGGCATTCACATCTGAAGAAATGGCAACACCCGCATCACCCATACCGGCTGATCTTGCATCAGGGGTTACATTCATAAATAACATCGTAGGGGTAGGAATTCTTCCATCATTCTGCTGACCAGAAACTAATGTTTGAGAAAAAGCAATATTTCCAATGAAAACCGTAAGTAAGGTTAGGACTGCTTTTGCGAAAAATGAATTGTTTGTCATCATTGTATATTTATAAAATTAGAGAGTCTTATTCTTTAAAAAGCTAGAGCCAAAATTAGTTATTTTTAACTAAAAAAAATCAATAAAATTAAAATGTTTTGTAAAAAATTATCTTAAAAGACCAATTTTACCATTAAATTGATATTTATAACGATTTAAAAGATTTAATATTTTAAAACTATAAAATATCATACTATTTTCTTTTGAAATATTTCGTTCATTCACCGATATATCTATTTCAATTTTTCCTGTTTCATTGGAGTTTACTTGCTTACTTTCTTCCCAAATACTTTGGCCTAATAAATTATATAATTTCAACTCATAAATGCAATCTGTCCATTTTTGTTGCAAATCAAAATTAAAATAAACTTGGTCATTGCTAGGATTTGGGTAAACGATGATTGATTGGCTGGGGTTGGAATTATCATTGACAGTGAAGTCAAAGCTTTTTATCGTAGGATTTAGATTTGAATCCCAGCAAGTGATTGTACAATGATAAAGTCCGTTTTTCAGTTGCTGAAAAGGATAAACCAATTGTCCCGAATTGGCTTGATCCATTTCACTACTAAAATAATCTAAGGTATTTATTCGCAAAGTATCATTGATAACCATTTCAGATGTTTCCCCATTGGGACCCCAAAAACTTAATGCTTTGTCGTCCACAATATTTACAGCAAGAATTGGATTTCGGCTTGCCTGATTCGGATCATTTTCATTCAATAGTTTAAAGTTTATCGATGGGGGTGTTTGGTCGATTGTTTCTTTGTTGAGTTCTATAGCAACCGTTTTTGATCCCATGATTTTAAATCCATTTTCAAGTGTACCTGAAAATCTTAGTAGTACTGAATCTGTTTTTATCGCTGGAATGTATTGTTGATTTAGTTGAAATAGCCCATTTTTGACGCTGATTTTTGCTTTTTGCAATAGCTTCCCCTCTATTTGATATTCATAAGTAGGGGTTTTCGTCCCCAAGGTCTTCTTTTTATCAGGTTTTTGTAAAATGTGTAATTCACCAGTGCCATTCATCGGGATTATATTGGGGATAGATCCTTTGATGAATTCTGTTGATTGTGGTTTTATTTGATTGTTACTAATGGCCGACTTTTGATGTTTCCAAGGTAAATCCATACTTGGATCTCCCAAGAGGATGATATTTCGGTTGATCACTCCCGCCTGACTTTTGTTTTTTGTGTCTTTGAACAGGTCACCGAGTAGATAGCCATTTTCATTTTGATGTTGAACTAAATTCTCATAGAATTTTTTGCCAAAAAGATAATTACTACTTTGAAATACAGGTCTAGATGTACTTATCAGTGCAATGGCGCCACCTTGATTAGATAATAAGGCTATTTCAGCACCAGACATTTGATTGGGATCATCAAAGCGACCAAATTGACAAGTGGCTGTTAAGAGCATGGGTAGGTGTTGACTATTCTTGAGATTCACTAAGTCTGAAACTGTTAAAATTTTTTCATCTGTCCAACCCGTTTCTGCTCCATGCCCGATGAAATGAATGAAGTCGGAATTTTTGTTGAATAACTCAATGACATCTTTTTTTGCTGCTTGCGAAGTATAAAATCCATTAGCCACTTCTTGAGGATATTGATCTAGATACAATTTTTTGATCGGGTATACACTAGTTGAAGATTGAATAATTTTTTCGAAATCTTCCGCATCCTGAATGTGCAAATTATTATCGCCATCATCTGCCACCCAAGAAAATGTAAAGTTTTGAATGGGTGATTTTTTTTGAGATTCTTGATACGTGATTAATTTGTTGATCAACATGTTGGCTTCTTCGTAGGTTCGTGCTGGGATTCGCCCTATGCCTATCTGAAGATTTTCTTCTCTGACAAGATCTCCTTCTAATAATTCGCCGCCATCAGTATCTAGTATTCCATAATAATCATCACTTACATAACTTAACAGGGGATGTAAGGATTCTCTACTTTGGTAACTTGGAACAATCGCTTTTTTTTCGATATCAGATGTTACGGAATTTTTTCCTTTGAAATCAATAGAGGCGTCGCCTAGTATCAATAGATATTTTAGAGACGAATTTGTTTGTTTTTTTAGGTGTCGAATGAAATCTCGAATAGCGGTAATATCCGCTTGACCTGCTGAAAATTCATTAAAAATTTGTTCTGTGCTTACAGCCGTTGCACTGACAGAGCTGAACTTATTTTTATATTCAGCATATTTTTGTGCTAAGGGAAGTAGCATTTCTGTGGAGACAATGAGCAAGTTTTTCGCACTTAATTCATGTAAATTTTGATTTTTCACAATGCCAGAGTATTGGGGCGACGAAGCATTATTAGGATCAAAAATGAATAATTGAGCTTGGGATTTACTTGTTATTTGAGGATTTTCAATCGGATTTTCATACCTCGTCCATTGGCTGTCATTTTCTAATTGCCAAATTTGATGCTGCTTTTCAAGGTTGATTATTTTGATAGAGAAGACGGAATCAACTTGATTAGGAAGCCAGTAGTTCGATTGCGAACTTTTTGCATTGAATAATTTTGGATAAACCAGACTTATTTTGTCCAAATATCCTGATCCGCCACTTGATTTATATTGAAGTTTACATTCCCAAGAATTAGTATTTAATAATGGTGTAAGGGAATAGGCAAATGCAGCAGGCAGAGCTTTTATATCATACCTTGATGGATTGATGGCTGAAATTTGAATGCTTTTATTGCTGGAGCCTGGTAGCAGTAAATTCCACTCTGCAGCTTGGATGGATGCGTTGTAAACACGGCCATATAACAGAGACGGAATGCCTTTTTTATAGTCAACTAATTCATAGATTAGTTTTTTTTCGCTATTGCTACTGAATGATTCTCCCAGCCATTCTCTTCCAGATTGAATGAGATTGTTGAGTTCTTGTTCATAATGAAAGCTGTAATATCCATAATCTACATAGGGGGGACTTCCTTGTTTTACTATTTTGCTTGTGATTCGAATGGGTTTAGGATCATCCAATCGAATAAAATAATAAGTAGAATCCGAGTAAGGATTTATTTTAGTTTCTAAGCGCTTGCTTAATGTATCCCAGTAAGTTTTATGTGGGGATTGTCCATAAAAAAGTAGATAATCATTTTTATCCCAATGTCCATCATCTTCACCGATAAATTGTGAAACGTATCCTAGTAGGTCATTAGGCCTTTGAATCGAATTTAGTTGTGGTAAATAACCACCCGAGTTTCCATAAAGTCCTACTTTTTGGGGATTGATGGTATTGGGATCTATTTGGTTTTTTAAGAGCCAGTCATAATTGATTCGATAGAATCCTGATTCTGAAATGGCAATTTTGATCCATTTACCTTCAGCTAGATTTGATTTGTATTGAGCAGTTAATTGGAAATTGATTTGAACGCAAGCGAGCAAAATAAGTAAAGTAGCAAATTTAATTTTAACTCCTTTCAAAATCGATGAGGCTAACTTGTGCATTTTTGGAGACTAAGTAGAGTTTCCCTGAATTTACTTCTTTACAAATGTAACGAGTTCGTCTTAGTTTACCTTTTCGGAATTGTAAGTTTTTAATGCCAAATAATTGATTTTCTTCTATTGAGCTGATTGGCACCAAGTCATTTTGATGTAAATCATAGGTTTTTAAAATTTCAACCAAAGGTGCATATCCAGTGCTGGTTGCAGTTGGATTTTTCAAATAAGCTTTTAAGACTTTTATCAGTTCATTGGGAAGAAATTCTTCCTCTAAGATAGGCTCAAAAATTTCTTTAAAGGCATTTTTCCATTCTTGTCCATGCGGTGCTACTTTGTTTTTGAATCGGTTGTAAGTGAATAGGTGTGCAACCTCGTGAAGGTAAGTAATTAGAAAAGCGTAAGGATTGAGATTATGGTTGACGGTAATTTGATGACCTTTTGAGGGGGAAAACCGATAATCGCCTAGTTTGGTGTTTCTTGCCTTGCTGACAATGAAATGAAATGGATAATCGTGCCAAAGTTGAAAGCAATATTCTGCCACTTTGGGTGGGAAATGTTCGAAGAAAGAATCAATTTTTTTATTTTTCGACATTTTTTTGGCATAAAAAAAGTCCTCCGCATGCGAAGGACCTTCTTTTCGGTTGGTACTAATTACTTAGCAGCAGCAGTATCAGCAGCAGCAGTATCAGCAGCAGCAGTATCAACAGCGGCAGCAGCAGCAGTATCAACAGCAACTGAATCAGCAGCAGCTTCAGTTTTTTTCTCACCACAAGATGCTAAAGTTACCATACCAGCAACGAAAGCTAAAGCGAATACTTTTTTCATTTTTGTAATATTTTAAGGTTTGAGTTACAAAACTACGCGATATATTTTTAATTGCAAACAATCGAGCTAAAATTTTAAGAATTTTTTAAGAATTAGTGGAGTTTTTGGTAAAATCGCGTCATACAGCGCGTATTGGCATTGTGAATTCTTAAGAAAATTAAGATTAATCTAATACCTAAACGGGATTGATTGGGCTTGTTACTTAATGAGGTCCTTGAAACGGTCGTAAAACCCACTACTTTTAAAGGTAAACGTTTTGTGCAAAACATAGTTTGATACAAAACTGAATCCCATTCCATTTAAGGTCGTACTGATTTGCGTTACATTTACCTTCTTGAATGAATAGGGAATTTGAATGAATAAATCCTGGTAGCTCGCTTGAATAATATGGTAAGGAAGAATACTAAATCCCCAAGTGACAAAGCCTGAAAAAGTTGCGACCATCATGAATTTGATCATTTCCCTACGAGTTTGTTGGGATTGTCGGGCATTAAATGCAAACAATTTAGTCAAGATAAATCCTGCGATTAATGAAATGAAATAGGCAGGAAGTATGGTCGATTCATAGGCCAAATGAAACCAATCCTTTAACAAGGCACCTGCCAATAATTGAATCAATGCCCCAGTTCCTGCAATCAAGAAATAGGCAATTAAATCTTTCCGATTAAAAAGTTCAGATTTTTTCTTCAATTAAAATAGGCTTTTGACTAAGTTGGGAAATAAGCCTAATACCAATGTGCCTATGGTTGTTAAGCCTAATGCTACTTGATATAATGTACTTAACTCAATTTTTTGGATATCTCCTTGTTTGAAATATACGGCAATAATCCCTTTAAAATAATAGTAAATACCAACGGCCGACATTAAAATGGCTATGATGACTGGATATACAATATTGCGATTAAAAGTATCTGCAAAGACAAAGAATTTTCCCCAAAAACCTGCAGTTAATGGAATTCCGGC
>JBJTNH010000129.1:0-13391 GCA_046073945.1 Aquirufa sp.
CTGTCTGTTAATTAGGGACACTTACAATTCAATACATACAATAAAGGTAATTTAGTGTTTGTAAGTAGTAGATTATCTCTTTTGGTTTTTATTCTGTTTTGTTGAATTTTTAACTTAATTAAATCTGTTAAAGGTTCTAATCCTTCCAATCTCAATTGATAAACAATTTTGTTAATGAATTCTTTTTGAATTCTTAATTCTTCATTTTTAAGTAAATGTTCCTCATCATTTTTTGAAATGGGTGAATTTGAGTTTTTTAAGAAATCTTCTTCTCTACATTTAACTTTTGTTGAGATTTCAATTCTTTTAGAATTGTTAGTGTAGTTTAATATCACATAACCATATTGATATAATTTATTGGTTTGTGATTTCTTTACAACCTTTTTGAATGTGAAGGAAATATTCATTGTGGTAAATTTTTCCACAATATAATAAATATTTTGTGGAGAAATTCCACTAATGAGATATTTTGTATATATGTAAAGTGCTGTATATTAATGTCTTGGGTGGTATTTTTGGATTTTATGTATTCCATGCTGGTCCACTCTTAATAATCAAACACTTATCAATTAATGATAAGTGTTTTTTTTTGATTTAATTTTAGTAATTTTCATTTTTAAACCTATCAAACTATCTCCTTTTTGAATGTCTCCCATTTCAAGTCAACTTGATATTCTAGGATTGTTGGGCCGTTGCCACCCAATTATAGTTCACTTACCCATAAGTTTATTATGGCTAGCTTTTGTTTTTGAAATCATTTCATTCAAACAAAAAAATGATCCTCTTCGACTGGCAATCTCTTATACTATGTATATTTCAGCCATATCGGCGTTGATCTCCATTGGATTAGGTTTTATATTAATCAATCAGGATGAATATTCAAGTAATACCTCCAAGATACATTTGTGGTTAGGCGTTTTTACTGGTCTAATGGCTAGCATCAGTGCCCTAGCTCATTTTTTTGAAGAAAAAAAATCATTTCAATTAACCCTTTTAATTAGTGTCATTTCAGTAAGCTTAACAGGACATTACGGTGCTTTAATAACGCACGGTGAAAATTATTTATCACTAAAACCTGAAATACCGCAAGTAGTCAAGAATGATTCCGCAGAAACTGATAGCGAGAATGAAAAAAAATCAATAAAAATTATAAGTAAGGAAGATCAATTATCCATAGACGCAATCAAGATTATTAATCGTTATTGCATTGATTGCCACGGAAGTAAAAAAATAAAAGGAAAATTACGATTAGACACCCCATTTTATACGCTCAAAGGTGGCGAAAATGGACCTGTGATAGAAATTGGACATCCTGAAAAAAGTGAATTGATTCGAAGAGTTTTACTCCCTGCTGACGATGAAGATGCTATGCCTACAAAGGGAAAGCGTTTGAACAAACATGAAATTTCCATTTTAAAATCTTGGATCAAAATGGGTGCCAAATGGCCAAATGTAAATAATACATTAAACATCAAGTCATCAAGCAATCAAATAGTAAATTTTGAAAATAATCCAAGGATTCAAAACAATACAGATTTATCAGAAAATCAAATTTCAACTAGTACAGTTCCAAATAATAAATTATCCGACAGTCAAATCGCTGAATTAAATATCAAAGTACGTACCATATTAGCACATAACTGTTACAGCTGTCATGACGCCCAAAAGTCAAAAGGAGGTTTACGATTGGACAAAAAAGAATTCATTTTTAAGGGTGGTAAAAACGGACCTATTTTAATTGCTGGACAACCTGAAAACAGTGAATTAATTCGACGAATAAAATTGCCTGCGGATGATGAAGATGCTATGCCAACAAAAGGCAAAAGAATTCCAAAGGAAGAAATAGAATTATTATCTTTTTGGATTAAATCAGGTGCTCCATGGCCCTCAGGACCTGAAAAAAGCCTTTATAGAGTGGCTGATATGGCGCCTAGATTACCCGAAATACCTCAAAATCAAACGAAATTCAAAAATCCAATCGACTATTTTGTCAATCAGTATTTTCAAAAAAATAAAATTCAATGGAAAAATGATGTGGATGATCAGATTTTCTTACGAAGGATTTATTTAGATATTATAGGATTATTGCCGACTCCGCAGCAAAAGACAGAGTTCATACAAGACAAAAATCCCAACAAACGAACGATATTAGCTAAGAAATTATTGGATAATAATTCAGCATATACGCAACATTGGTTAAGCTTTTGGAACGATTTATTAAGAAATGATTATTCAGGAACAGGATATATCACAAATGGACGATTTGGAATTACAAAATGGTTATATCAATCGCTCAAATCGAATAAATCATACAATCAAGTAGTGAAAGAATTAATTAATCCCAAAACAGAATCACAAGGATTTATTAAAGGTATTGCATGGAGAGGTACTATTAATTCTAGCCAAAGCACAGAAATGCAAGCTGCGCAAAATGTTTCTCAAGTATTTTTTGGTTTGAATTTAAAATGTGCTTCCTGCCATGATAGCTTTATCAATGATTGGAAATTAGAAGATGCTTACAATTTTGCCAATATTTTTGCTGAAAACAATCTTGAAATACATCATTGTGATGTTCCTACGGGTAAAATGGCTACCCGAAAAGTCTTATATCACAAAGAACTTGGTGAATTAAAAGAGTCGCCAATTACTTCAGAAAGACTTGTTCAATTGTCCAATATTATTGTACAGAAAAAAAATGGTCGACTATATCGAACATTTGTGAATCGAATTTGGGCACAATTAATGGGAAGAGGAATTGTGGAACCTGTAGATGCAATGGATAATGCTCCTTGGAGTCAAGATTTATTGGATTGGCTAGCTTATCAATTTTCGGAAAATGATGGAGATATCAAAAAATTAATCTATCAAATTGTTACCTCGAAAATATATCAGCAACCCAGTTTTGGCATAAAAGAAGCCCAAATGCTAACATCTTCTAATTTCATTTTTAAAGGAATGCTTAAAAGAAGGTTAACTGCAGAGCAATTTTCAGATGCCGTCAGTCAAACATTTTCACCATTATATTTAGAGAAAAATTTGGAAGTCAAAAACTTACCCGATCAAATTAAAAATGAGATTCCATTTGTTCGAGCAAGTTTAGTAAGAAATGATGTATTCTTAACCTCCTTAGGTCGGCCAAATAGAGAAACAGTCAGTACAAGTAGAACTTCGCAAGCCAATTTATTGCAAGCTTTAGAATTGACAAATGGATCGAAATACAACCAAACATTGCAAACTGGCGCAAAAAAATGGATTGCTAGTTATCAAAATAGTTCATCATTAATTCAAGATCTATATGTTGCTATTTTAGGAAGAAAACCCAATAGTAGAGAACTAAGAACGGCACTCAACTTTATGGGTAATAAACCCAAAGTGGATGGAATTCAAGATTTAGTTTGGGTGATTCAATTATTACCTGAATTTCAATTAATCATTTAATTTTAAATGTATCAATATGAAAACCCAATGGAATAGAAGGGAATTTTTACAGCATTCAAGTTTGGCAACCATAGCAGCGCTGGGTTACAACTCTCCTATTCAACACGCAATTCATCAACCGCAAGATTCATTAAATAAAATTGCGCCAACCGCAGATTCTGTCATTTTATTATGGATGGCTGGAGGTATGGCTCATACCGAAACCTTTGATCCTAAAGCTTATACGCCCTATGAAAAAGGCATGGAAGGCAACAGAGTTTTGAGTACATTTCAATCGGTTCCTACCCAATTAGATGGAATTCATTTTTCAGAAGGTCTTGAATCCATTGGTCGAATCATGGACAAAGGAACATTGATTAGGTCCTATGTGGCAGCCGATTTAGGGCATATTTTACATTCCAGACATCAATATAATTGGCATACTTGTTACGAGCCACCACAAACGGTAGCTGCTCCGCACATTGGAGCATGGATTGCCAAAGAATTAGGCCCAAAAAATCCAGTAATTCCTGCCTTTATAGATATTGGGCAACGATTTACCGTGGGCGAAGCAGAGGAATTAAAAGCATTTCATACCGCAGGATTCTTAGGCAATGAATTTGGACCATTTTTTATACCTGATCCAAGCCAAGGCTTAGAAAGTGTGAGACCACCCGTTGGAATGGATTTAAAAAGGTTTGAAAGTAGAAATAAACTTTACAATGAGTTAATGAAAAAAGGTCCATGGGAAGAATTTGGTAGTGATTATCAAAAAGAATCCTTGCGAAGATCCATGGAACAAGCTTACATCTTGCTGAATTCACCCGAATCAAAAGCATTTAATTTATCTGATGAACCAAAAGAAAGCTATGATATTTACAATACAGGAAAATTTGGATTAGGTTGTCTTTTAGCAAGGCGCCTCATAGAACAAGGTGCTAGATTTATTTCAGTTACAACAGAATATGAACCCTTTGTTGGATTTGATACACATGAAAATGGCCATACAAGAATGGCTGGAATGAAAAAACTGATTGATGCCCCCATTGCACAATTGATAAAAGATTTAGACAAAAGCGGACGATTGGATAAAACATTAATCATTTTAGCTTCGGAATTTAGTCGTGATATGATGGTAGAAGGTCGTCCAGATGCCAAGGTAAAAGAACAAGTGAATCAACCTGATATATTGAATGATATAAAATTTTATGGAATGCATCGGCATTTTACAGATGGTTGCTCCATGCTAATGTTTGGTGGAGGAATTAAAAAAGGACATGTTTATGGTAAAACATCCGAAGAAAGACCTTGTAAAAGCATTGAAAATCCAATAAAAATCGCAGAAGTTCATCAAACCATTTATCATGCATTGGGCATTAAACCAGATACTCAATATGAAATCGAAAAAAGGCCATTTTATACAACACCCGATGGAAAAGGAAAAGTTGTCCAAGATTTATTGATTTAGTTGAAATCAATCCTAAGTTTCAACGTAAATTAATTCAATTTTGATATTTTTGTGTATTAATTTCAATGGATGCACCCGACCAAAATTATCAATGATCCTATTTATGGTTTTATTAAAATCAACAATCCTTTTTTGTTGAAATTAATTGACCACCCTTATTTTCAAAGACTAAAGCGGATTAAGCAATTAGGATTAGCTGAATTTGTTTACCCAGGCGCTCATCATACTCGTTTTCATCACGCATTAGGTGCGATGCATTTAATGGATGAAGCATTAAATAATCTACAAGCGAAAGGATATATTATTTCAGATCCAGAAAGAGAAGCCGCAGAAATCGCCATTTTACTCCATGATATTGGTCATGGTCCTTTTTCGCATGTATTGGAATATACCCTTTTGAATGATGTTCATCACGAACAGGTGTCTAATTTAATTATGCACAAATTAAATGAGCACTTCCATGGGAAATTAGATTTAGCCATTCAGATGTTTTCTGACAAGTATCCAAGAAAATTCTTTCATCAATTAATTTCATCTCAATTGGATGTTGATAGATTGGATTATTTAAGTAGAGATTCATTTTATACGGGTGTAAGAGAAGGATTCATTGGATCTGAACGTTTGTTGAGCATGTTAGATTTGGTTAATGAGCAACTTGTATTAGAAGAAAAAGGTATTTATTCCATTGAAAACTTTTTAATGGCTAGAAGATTGATGTATTGGCAAGTTTATTTGCACAAAACAGCCATATCAGCCGAAAGCATGCTCATTCAGATATTGAATCGAGCAAAAGATTTAATTCAAAAAGGAATCGAATTGCCCTGTTCTGAACCTCTCCATTTATTTTTATCTAAAACATTTACTTGGGATGAATTTAAAAATGATTCAAATCTATTAGATAATTTTACTGATTTGGATGATCATGACATTTGGGCAGCTATAAAAGCTTGGAAAAATAATTCAGATACAATACTCAAAACACTCTGTCAGCATTTTCTTCAAAGAAAATTATATACTTGCAAATTAGGATCACAGCCTATTTCAAAAGCAAAAAAGAATGAAATTGAAAGTTTAATTCAAAAACAATTAGGTATTTCAAACGAAGATTTGAAATATTTTTTCATTGAAGGAACAACAAGCAATGCTGCTTACGTGCAAGGAGACAATACTATCAAGATCGTCGATAAACAAGGGCAAATGGTCGAGTTAGTTGAGGCATCTGATTTACCGACCATCCAAGCATTAAGTAAGATTGTAAAAAAATACTATTTTTGTTGTCCAAAGAGCGTATATTTGCAAGGCAATATAAATACGCAAATTGAAATTTAATTAATTTATTACCTTATTCATCCTTGCATGAAATTTACCGTTGAACAAATAGCGCAAATTATTAATGGTACTGTTGAAGGTAATAAATCTGCAATTATTTCCAAGTTCAATAAAATAGAATAAGGTTCTCCAGAAAGTATTTCATTCCTTGCAAATCCTAAGTATGAATCTTTTCTATACGATTCTGATGCCACTGCGGTAATTATCTCGAAAGATTTAGTATTAAAAAGTCAGCCTAAAGCTGCTTTAATCCGTGTAGAAGACCCTTATTTGGCTTTTACATTGTTATTACAAAAATACCAAGAAATCATCGCATCCAATGAAGTAGGTATACACGCTACTTCTTATATTGCCGAAAATGTTCAAATAGGTGAACAACTATTTATAGGTGCATTTTCTTCCATTGAACGAAATTGTAAAATTGGTAATAATACGAAAATACATTCCAAGGTTAGTATTGGCAAAAATGTAACTATTGGAGATAATTGTGTCATCTATTCAGGAGCAGTAATTTATGCTGATTCGATTATTGGAAACAATTGTATTATACACTCCAATGCTGTTATTGGTTCAGACGGCTTTGGTTTTGCTCCTAAATCAGATGGAACATATTCTGCCATTCCTCAATTAGGGAATGTTATTTTGGAAGACTGGGTTAGTATTGGATCCAACACAACCATTGATCGAGCGACAATGGGATCTACTAAAATAGGTAAAGGTGTTAAAATAGATAACTTAGTTCAAATAGCGCACAATGTTGAAATAGGTGCTAATACTGTAATTGCAGCTCAAACAGGTATCTCTGGCTCTACTAAGATTGGTGAAAATTGTATGTTAGGTGGCCAAGTGGGTGTAGCAGGACATATTAGTATTGCTTCCAACACAGTTGTTACCGCGCAATCAGGTGTAACTAAATCAATTAAAAAAAGTGGATTAATTTTAGGTGGCACACCTGCTTCGAATAATTCAGAATATTTAAAAAGAAATGCATTAATTAGAAAACTGCCTGAAATTTTCGAAAAATTAAATCAAATTGAAAAATAATTTTGGCAGAAAAATACTCTTATGAATAATAAGCAACATACAATTACCAAATCAGTTACATTAAGTGGAGTTGGATTACATACTGGCGTAACCGCCAATATGACTTTTTTACCAGCTCCAGCAAACCATGGAATTAAATTTCAAAGGGTAGATTTACCAGGGCAACCTATTGCAGATGCTGATGTTGACAACGTAGTTGACACGTCTCGTGGAACTACTATTGAACAAAATGGAGCCCGGATCAATACGGTTGAACATGTATTAGCTGCCTTAGTTGGATTAGAAATAGATAATATCCTTATCCAATTGGACGGCCCCGAGCCTCCAATCATGGATGGAAGTTCCATTAAATTTGTTGAAGCCATCAAAGATGCTATTCCTTTAGAGCAAGAGGCACACCGTAAATTTTTTGAATTACCAACGGAAGTTCGCTTCAAAGATTTAGATAAAGACATCGAATTAGCAGCTCTTCCACTAAATGATTATCGATTAGCAGTGATGGTCGATTATAATTCCAAATTTTTATCTAGTCAACACGCCAATCTAAGTCATATTTCACAATTTGAAAAGAATTTTTCTATGTGTCGTACGTTTTGTTTCGTACACGAATTAGAATTGCTTTACAAAGCTGGACTTATTAAAGGTGGTGATTTGAATAATGCAATTGTCATTGCCGATAAAGATTATTCTGAAGCTGAATTAGCTCATTTATCGGAAGTTTTAGGTAAACCTAAAGTTAGTGTTTCGAAAGAAGTAGGTATTTTAAATAATACGAATCTACATTTTAATAACGAAATGGCACGCCATAAGTTATTGGATTTGATGGGCGATTTGGCTTTGGTAGGTAGACCGATAAAAGCACAAATTTTAGCTTCAAGACCAGGACATGCTTCCAACGTTGAATTAGCTAGAAAAATCAAGAAATTAATGCTTGAGGCTGAGAAAAACAAAGTCCCTGTTTACGATCCTAAACAGCCCCCTATTTGTAGCCACGAAAGAATTTACGAGCTATTACCACACCGTTATCCTTTTCAAATGATAGATAAAATCATTTATTTAGATGACAATTCAGTGGTAGGAGTAAAAAATGTTACAATGAATGAAAATTACTTCATGGGACATTTTCCAAATAATCCAGTAATGCCAGGAGTAATGCAGGTGGAAGCCATGGCTCAAACAGGTGGAATTTTAGTATTAAGTTCAGTGCCTGATCCAGAAAATTATTGGCCTTATTTAGTGGGTATAGAGAACTGCCGATTCAGAAAAAGTGTTATACCTGGCGATACAGTCATTTTTAGATGCGAATTAACGGCTCCTATTCGTCGTGGTATCGCAAAAATGATTGGTAAAGCTTATGTAGCAGGACAAGTAGTTTGTGAAGCTGAAATGACAGCCAGTTTAGTTAGAAAATCATAATTTATATATATGACTCATCCATTAACATTTATTTCTCCTCTTGCAAAAATTGCCGACAATGTTAAAGTTGATCCATTTACAGTTATCCATGAGGATGTTGTGATTGGAGAAGGTTCATGGATAGCTTCCAATGTCACTATTTTCCCTGGTGCAAGAATCGGAAAAAATGTTCGTATTTTTCCAGGAGCTGTAATTTCTGCAATTCCTCAGGATTTAAAATTTGGTGGTGAAAAAACCACGTTAGAAATTGGAGATAATACAACTATTAGAGAATGTGCCACATTAAATAGAGGTACAATTGATAAAAACAAAACGGTCATTGGAAAAAATTGCCTAATTATGGCTTATGTACATATTGCTCATGATTGTGTTGTGGGTGATAATTGCATCATAGCCAACTCCGTTCAAATGGCAGGACACGTAACAGTGGGTAATTTCGCCATAATCGGTGGATCTACAGCTATACACCAATTTGCAAAAATCGGTCAACACGTGATGATTTCAGGGGGCTCATTGGTTAGAAAGGACGTACCTCCTTTTACAAAATCGGGTAGAGAACCTTTGACCTATGCTGGAATCAATTCAGTAGGTCTTCGTAGAAGAAATTTTACGGATGAAAGAATTGCTGAAGTACAAGAAATCTACCGATACATTTATCAAAAAGGTTTAAACATCAATGATGCTTTAATTCAAATTGAAGCAAATATGTCTGCATCTCCTGAAAGAGATGAAATACTAGAATTTATACGTTCTTCTGAGCGAGGAATCATGAAGGGATAACAATGAAAATTCTTGCGGATCAAATCAATAAAAAATTTCGACAAGAATACGTTATTCGTAATTTTAGCTACGAATTTAGTTCCCATTCTAAATATGCAATTTTAGGTCAAAATGGATCAGGGAAATCAACTTTATTGAAAATTCTAGGTCAGTACTCATTACCTACCAAAGGAAAAGTTCAATATTTTGATTCAGAATCTAATTTGATCGATGAAGATAAGAGTTTCGCTCAAGTAAGTTTTGCAGCGCCATATATCGAACAAATTGAAGAATATACATTAGAAGAATTATTGCAATTTTTAGGCTCCCTACAATATTTATCCAAGGAAATAAATCTATCTTTTTTTGAAGATTATATTCAATTATCTCCAGCCAAAGATAAATTCATCAAAAATTACAGTTCGGGAATGCGCCAAAAAATCAAATTAGGCACAGCATTATTGAGCAATCGCCCTCTCCTATTTTTAGATGAGCCAACTACAAACCTAGATTTAACTGCCAAAAAATGGTTTGAAGAGAAAATCCAATCTGTCAACAATAAAACCATTATCATCGCATCAAACGAACCAAATGAAATTGATCTATGTGATCATTTGATTGATATTACGAAGTATAAAGCGTAAAAAAAGTAAGAGGTAAGAGGTAAGAGGTAAGAGGTAAGAAGTAAGAGGTGAAACTTTGAGTCTTTGTGTTTAAAAGACAATTCTAAGTCTTAGATTTTAATCTAAATAAAATAAGACTATAAATTACCAAAGAAAAACCTCCAAAAAAGAAAATATCAGAAAAGTCGATTAGACCTTTGCTCAAATTCAAAAAGTGAGATTTTAAACTAAAAAACTCACTATCAAAACCTGAGAACGATTTCAATTCTTCTGGAATCTGAAAAAAAAGAAAATTCATAAATACCCCTAAAATAAATGCAAGGGGCTGTTTATTGGACACAACTGAAGCCAGCGAGGAAAGAAATATAAATACAATGGAAATACAAATAATGGACAAATAAGCACCCATTAATAAAGAAGTATCAAAATTATTTTTGGGACTGCCTAATTGTCCAATGGAATAGACAAATAAAAAGGTTGGCAATAAACAAGTAATTACAACCATCAATGCACTCAAAGATTTCCCAATTATTATTTGATTAAGCGATATAGGTAAAGAATTTAAAAGGCTAAATGTTTTTTGTTCAAATTCTTCTGCATATAATTTCATGCACAAAGCAGGAATGAAAAACATAAAAAACCAAGGTGAAACCTCAAAAAATACGCTTAATTCAGCAAAACCGTAATCGAAAACATTACCCTCAAAAAACCAGGTATATAAACCGATGGTAAAGAAAAAAATGAACAATAAACCTAGACCAATTAATGAACTAAAAAATGCAAAATATTCCTTTTTGAGTATTGCCCACATAGTTTTATTCAAAAATCGACTTCTCTTTTTTAATAACTAAAGAGACAATTAGGCCTAAAAGAATAGTAATAATAACACTCATAATGACAACCAAGACAAATTGAATTCCTGGACTTAACATCATTTTAGTAATTTTTTCTGCATCTTGAATTTGACTTTCAGACAAACCACTTTCCTCCATTTTTTCTCTAGCCTTCTCCAATTGTAATGTCACACTACCATTATCGATAAAAGTCAAATAAACATAATTAAATGCACCAGAAACAAGTCCTGAAATAGCTCCAATTAAGGCTGCCAATCCAAAACCTGTACCAAAGGACATAGAATCCTGATTTGCAGCTCTATATTCACGCATAGCAAATACCAGAACACTAATAACAAACACGGTACTTAAAATGGTAGAAATCCAACCCAGTGTCTCATCAAATTGGTCAACAATTCCTGACAATTTCATAATGACGGTTAAGAGAAAATTTAATACAGCTACAATTGTACCCCATTTAAGAGCAATTAAGGCAGAAGAAGGTTTTTGATTGTCAGAAATTTCCATGATTTAATTTTTTTTATAGTAGAGAGATATTAATAAATTAGGTAAAAAAGCAAGGGCAATTTTTTGAAAAAAATCATCTTTAGCGATGCTATATGCATTGATACTTTTAACTCCGTCCACCAATTGATCAAAAAAACGTAGATCTTCTTGTAAAACGATTTGATTTTTATATTGATTTAATTCATTCAAACTTAATTGAATAAATTCATTTAATACCTGTATACCGAGACTTTGCTGATAAAATTGATATAGAATGATTGCACTAACAATTCCCACTATCGAAACAAAAAAGTACTGATAGGCAAAGAGATTCAAAAAATGCAAAGAAGATAATTTAGGATGTTTATACAAATGAAAAACTAAATACCATTGTGCGATTAATAATAAAACATAACTTGGAGCCTTTTTACCTCCCAAAGGAACAATACCAAATTGATACAATAAAAAATTATAAACGACAAAACTGGCAATTACTAAAACCAACAAAATAATCACTAGCCTAAAATTCCAATGCTTCATACGAATAAATTAGTAAATAGTAATTTCTGACTGATTGATTAATGCAGCAATTCTATATTGAAAATCTGTATCAATGAAGGTTGAATTTTTTGACTTTCCAACAATATTACTTGGCTGATATTTATAAGTACTTGTTTCTTCGACAATGACACCTTTCACCATAGAATTTAAAGATAGGCTACTTTTTTCCATCTTTAAAAACTTAGCAGGACGATACGTTAATACCTCAGCAATATTAGTAAATCCTTGAACTTTAGCTTCTTGAATCAAGGCTACTAACAATGTTTCCAAACCTACTGTACCAAAAGCAGCATGATCAAACTCAATGTCCTTTAATTCAGTTTCAACCGGATGATGATCTGAAACAACAAAATCAATCGTCTGATTTTTTAATCCATTCCAAAGAGCAAGCCTATCTATTTCTGTTCTAAAAGGTGGATACACCTTTTTCAAAGTTGAAAAGTCGGACACCGCATCTTCATTAAAAATCAAATGATGAACAGCTACATCACAAGAAACAGGAAGTCCTTCTTTCTTAGCCTGATTAATTAAATCAACAGATTCCGCAGATGAAATACATGAAAAATGTAAACTGAAATTTTTATTCGCTTGTCCAAAAGAATTATTCAAAACATATCTAAGCAAATCTAAATCGCGCTTTATAGACAAAGTTTCAGATAAAGTGGGGATCCCCTTTAATCCTAGCAATGTACTCTGTAAACCTTCGTGAATTTGACCATATAGAGATAACGCTTTCGTATCTGGTTGAGAAATAACACAAACATCTAATGGTAATAAATACTGAAGCGATTTCAGCATTAAATCAGTATTGTTCAAGGTTGAACTTCCATGACTAAACCATTTGGCCCCTGCATTTGCTAAATCCAATAACTCTGAAAAGTTTTCTCCTTGGTTATCTAAAGTAAGTGGAGCTGATGGGTAAAAATTAAGTTTGAAGGAAACTGATTTTTCACGAATATGTTGAATGGATTCAGCTGTTTGTGATAAAATAGGACTTGTTGGAAGTAATAATAAATCTAAAACTCCCCCCTTTTTAGCCGCTGTCGCCAAACTATTCCAATCTTCTAAATACTCACCACCAGGTAAGGTATGATGTACACGACAATCCACCAAACCAGGATAAAATTGAAAATTAGAGCCCTCCAATGTTTCATCCACATTCAAAGAGGATAAATCATCAGCAACCTCTTTCAATTCACCATCCTGAATAAGAAGGTCAACCTTTTGATTGAAAAAACTAGATTGGCTATCTAGAATTAAAACAGACTTAATTAAGATCCGCATGTAAATTAAAATCTAAAAAAAAGCCCTGATTATCAGGGCTTACAATCAATGACCAATAAAAGATTTATATGTATCCACATCCATCAACTGATCTAAATCAGCAATGTTTTCTACTTTTATTTTAACAATCCAACCTTCTCCATAAGGATC
>JBJTNH010000130.1:0-4426 GCA_046073945.1 Aquirufa sp.
GACCATCACTGGTTTTAATAGACCAATAATAAATTTTCCCTGAAACGACAGTTGTAGATATAGTCGTACTAGTTGTTTTTAAAGCAGCCGTTTCTCTTTTATCCACTTTGGATTGTAGTGTATCTAAATAGACTTCATAACTTAAATTAGGACTATCTGGATCAGAACCTGTCCATTGTAAATTAATTTTACCAAGCGTGGCAGAAACCGTAGCTCCAGATGCTGGAAATACAATACTAGCCGGAAAAGGTGCATATTGAGTGATACCGTTGCCTGACAAATAGAAATTCCATGCAGTGCTAGTTGAAACCAATTTCGTTCGAGAAGATTTGGACACAACTTGCCAAGAATAAGGCACTCCTCTAAATAAATTAATAGTCGCCTTATCCCCTTTTACATTACTTTGTACCGTTGTGACATTATTGGTCAAATTTTTCACTTCTACATCATAGCTTTCAGCATCTGCGGAAGGTTGCCAAGAAAAAACCACATCGCTACTAAATGAGCTTTGTACATCACCCGTTAAACAAACGCTACTGTTCTCTGGCTTCAATAAACTTACGGCAGTTGGGGCTTTTAGATCAACGGGGGCAGGTGCTGGTTGCTCACTAGATTTACTGCAAGCAAACAGCAACAAGGATAAATATATGATAGCTATTATTTTTCTCATAACTTAATCACTTTACTAATTTGATTAACTGTGTTTGATTTAATTTGAACCAGGTAAAGTCCAGATGGCATATTACCTAAATCAAAATCAAAATAACGTTCTGTATTCACTTCTTTTTCTTCTTGTAAAAGACTTTGTCCGGAGGCGTTGAAAAGTCTTAATTCTACATTTGAGTCATTTCCTTCGACAAAAACCCTCATGGGTCCAGAAGTTGGATTAGGGTAACAGGTCACATTTTCAGAAACAAATATTTCTTTTTTGTAAACACCTTGACAAGACTGATTCGTACTTACTTGAAGCACATTTAAACCACTTTGTAATTTAACGCTCCAATCGCTGCCTGCTATTTCCATTTTTTGGCCATTCAAATCCACTAGGTAATTATTTGCCCCTGCCAAATTCAAACTTAAGGTTTTCTGTTGAGCATCTACCACAGATTGTACTTTTATGGCATCTGGCTCTATTACTTTAACTTCAAAGGTTTGTTGGTAATTAGCTACATTTTCAATTTTAAATTGAATGGCATAATTTCCAGCTGATAAAGCGCTTAAACTAATTTCTTTAGATCCTTTAGGTAAAATAATATCCTTCACAAATTGATTAGGTCCTGTTACGTGAATCAAATATTGATAGGATTTATCATTGACACTCATTTTAATCGCTCCGTTTGTGGAACCAATACAACTTAATGAAGTCAATTCTATGGTGTAATTATTGGCAGGCAAGGTAAAAATGGCACAACCAGTTACATCTACAACAGTTCCTTCAGGAGTATCAGGACATTTATCATAAATATCCGCCACACCATCATTATCTGTATCAATAAAGGCAGGTTTTATTAAGGCTAATGGGGCAAATTCCTGATACATGACTTGTTTAGTATTCTCTTTGCTTGAACCAATCCATTGATTCAAAATAGACGAATAAGCCTGCCTATAATCAAATTGCAAAGGCAAATCATAATTGTATTTATAATCAATTGGAATCACGGGATTCGTTCCAATGACACCCGATTTAACAGCATTTCCAAAAACAAACATGGGAGCCACTGTTCCGTGGTCGGTTCCATAACTTCCATTGGCATGCACTGTTCTACCGAATTCAGACATCGTTATTCCTACCACTCGATCTCCCAAATTTTCTGCGTCCAAATTTTTCATCAAAGTGACAACAGCATCATTGATTTGTTTTAACAAGGAAGCGTGTTGTCCTTTGGTTTTATCTGCTGTGTCAATTTGTTGATTATGCGTGTCAAATCCACCCATTCGAACCATGTAAACACGAGTATTCAATCCTCCAGAAATTAATTTTTGGACGATTTTCATTTGATTACCCAACTCATTATTTTGAAATTCAAAAGCCGTTTTTCCTTTGGCAAAAACATCTTTGACTACTTGACCATATAATTGCGATTGCTTTCCAATCAATTGTAAATAAGCCAATTTAGAACCCTGTAAAGTAGCTGGATACGTGTTTTTAAAAGGATTCATTAATTTATAAAACTGTTCAGGGTTGTTATAAATCAAACTCGTGAAAGAATTTAAGCCTTGGAATAACAAGGTTGATTGCCAACCAATTTCGATGGATAAAGGATGCGGAAATTGATTGTTTGGATAGGCTTGCGGATAGTTCGGATGCTGTGATTCAATGTATCTTGCCATCCAACCACTGGTTAAATTTTGATCCGCATCTGAACCTGTCATCCAAATATCAGATGACCTAAAGTGAGAATAATTGGGCTTTTGATATCCTACCGATTGAATCACAGCCAATCGATCTTCATTGATTAAGGAATTAAAACCATCCAATGCAGGGTGTAAGCCCGTTTTTCCAAATTTTATGGGAATGATTTTCTTTTCTTCCATCAAAATTTTTGACCGGACTTTATACAAGTTTTCATATTGATCCAATGGAAACACCGTATTTAGTCCGTCATTTCCACCATCCAAACGAATGATAATCAAAATTTTATTTTTGTCAATTGTATTTGCCAAAACTGAATTTTGATCGAATAATTGCTCAAGGCCCCAATTGGGCAAAATACTTGGCAAGGCAGCCAAATGAGCCATATTATGCAAAAAATCTCTTCTTTTCATCTCTCCCATCTCTAATACATTTGTGTTTCACCCAATTGAAAAATATAACCAAATGCACCAGAAAGTCGATTTTGAATGACTTGTCTGTTTTCATTGCTCGCATTACCATTGAAGGCATCCCAAGTACTTCTCCAATAACTAACATTGGGATTTCCTTGCAGAATTTTATCCCTAATTTGTTGTTTATCTGCATCACTTATCGGCACTCCAACCAAACGCTCTACTAACTCATTAATTAATACATCTACATCACCTGGCTTGGAAAATTTAGAGATGTAATCTGCGCTATCCACGCGAATTTGCAATCCAGTTTTAGTGCTATTGTTATAATAAACCCAATTACCCCAATTGAATAATGCATCTGTATAATTATCCCGTTTAATGATGGTTTCAGAATTGATCCAAAAAAGATCATAGGCGGGTGCTTGATAAAATGCTGGCCAACCAGATACATTGGGAGGGTCTCCCAAATTCATCCCTAAATTGCTCGCAACACCATGAAAATGACTGAATTTTCTATACTGCATATAAATATCCGTCTCCGTATTCGGCAACTTTACTTTGTTATTGTCAAGCAATGGTAAATCGAATTCTTTGACGATTCCCACAATAAAATCCAAAGGAGATTTGATCAATGCATTGTAATAAATAGGGTCATAAAAATGTTCACTACTCAACAATACCTTCAAAACTGAATTTATTTGAAAATTATTTTGTTTAAAAATAACTGATAAAGGTAAAATGATGTTAGTTTCCACTTGCTCATCAATCATCGGATTGACAAAAAATCCATAAATTCTTCGACAAATATATTTGGCACATTCATCCGTAGCGAAAATCATTTCTATGGCTTCATTGAGCTCTCTCAAAGCTCCATCAGGTGTAGCAGAACCAAGAATTTTTCGATTTCCATAAAATTCAGAAAATTGCTTATCCCCTGTATCATGATTCCAAATAGCCATTTCTGAAACTATCTCAACTTCATTTTTTAAAGCATAATCATAATTAAAATACCAACCCGTTAGCAATTTGGCCATCTCAGCCACATCGCTTTCCGTATATTTAGAATTAGGACCTTTCCCTACGGTAAATAATTCCTGCAATTCTCGGCCATAATTTTCATCTGGATTAAATTTATTATTTTGATTCCCATTCAAATAAATCAACATTTCAGGATCTAAAGTGATTTTTAAAATCAAATCTTTATAGTCACCAAATGCTCCATTATACAAAGTAGCGATGTACTGATAAGCGGCTTTTGCAACACCTCCGTTTTGAATAGAGGTAACCAGTAAATTATGAAACATGATAACCAATTTCCAATGAATGGATGTTTTTTGATTCACAAATTGTTTCATCATCCAAGCCTTCAAGGAATTGATTCGATATTGTGATAGTTGATTCCCATCAGGTGCCCATTCTTTTGCAGTAACCCAAGGTTTTCCTTTGGGCACATCCCTTGCAGTTAAATCTGTATTATCTGAAAAGTCATCATAATAATCATTAATAGGTAAGTCATAATTCCCTTGAGGCTTTAGAATCAAATCAATCGTTTGATCAAAGCTTAAATTCTCGATTTCTTTGTATGACTTATAACTAAAACCTATCAATGCTCGATTGAGCAAGTGAATTTTTTGAGCCTTTCCAAAAGTTCCTGAGT
>JBJTNH010000131.1:0-14780 GCA_046073945.1 Aquirufa sp.
AATTGCGATAATAGATAATCCCATCGCTAATTCATAGGAAATGTTTTGGGAAGCAGCACGAATAGCACCCAACAAAGCAAACTTATTATTAGATGCCCAGCCTCCAATTAAGATACCATATACACCCAAGGATACAATTCCAAAAACCCATAAAATACCGATATTCACATCTATACCTTGTAAATCAAATGTTACTCCAGCAATGGTAACTGTGTCCCCAAAAGGAATAACTGCTGAAGTCATCAAAGCCGTAAACATGGAAATACAAGGGCCTAAAATAAACAACCATTTGTTCGATTTAGCAGGAATAAAATCCTCTTTCATGAACATTTTAACAGCATCTGCCAAAGGCTGTAAAATACCGAAAGGACCCGCACGATCAGGACCAATTCTATCTTGCATAAAAGCAGCAATTTTTCTTTCAAAATAGGTTGAATAAGCAGCCACACCTAAAGTAATCGCAAAGACAATACCTACAAAAATGGCCTTTGCTGTAAAAAGAGCATTGAATATGTCCATTATTTTTTCTCGTTTAATAAGTTAGCTGAATTCGTTAAAAAACTACGATCACGATCATCATCAATCAATTTATAATCACGTGCAGCTTGTTTTATAGGGAAAGCCGGTTTAATTAAATTCGCGCCATATTTGTTGGCAGAAATAACGGAATGTCTAGCAACCTTCGTCGGTCCCTCTATCGTCCAATCAGATGTTTTTTTCTTATCGAAGCGACATGTATTACAAATAAAATCAGTTACCTCACCCCATTCATTTTTTCTACCTGTTACACGAATAACCTCTTCACCTTTGTACCAAAGCGTCACTTTTCCGGAACATTTCTCACATTCACAATGCGCATCAAACGGTTTTGAGAACCAAACTCTACTTTTAAAACGATAAGTTTTATCAGTTAACGCTCCTACTGGACAAACATCTATCACATTTCCTGAAAAATCATTGTCAATTGCTTTTTCAATATAGGTACTGATTTCAGCATGATCTCCACGGTGCATCACACCATGAACACGTCCGTCTGTGATTTGATCCGCTGTGTAAACACAACGATAACATAATACACAGCGATTCATATTCAATTGAATATTCGGGCCTAAATCAGTTGGTTCAAAGGTATTTCTTTCTTCTACTGTACGTGTAGATGAAACTCCATGCTCAAATGAGAAATCTTGTAAATGGCATTCTCCCGCTTGATCACAAACAGGGCAATCTAAAGGGTGATTCAACAATAAAAACTCAACAATCCCTTTTCTTGTTTCCAAGACTTGTTCGCTTACCGTATTTTCTACCACCATTCCATCTTGAACAGCCGTAATACAGGCAGGCACTAATTTAGGCATTGGTCGAGGATCTTTTTCAGAGCCTTGAGTTACTTTTACTAAACAGGCACGACATTTTCCTCCAGAACCTTTTAAAGGCTCGTAATAACACATCGCAGGAGGTGCTATTTCAGGACCAATTTGTCGAGCTGCCTGCATGATAGTGGTGCCTGGTTCCACCTCAAGTGTGATATTGTCTATGGTAACTTTCATTCTTTATAGATAGAAATTTTAATTCAAAAACTCTTCAATTTTTTTATTGATCACAGGACCCAAAATAGTTAGATCATGTTTCAATGATTCTAATTTTATTTTTTGCCCTAATTCCATTCTTTTTTCTTTATTTTGAACCAAATCCAAAATAACATTTTTAGCTTTCTCTAAATCCATATAAGGAACGATCAATTCTTTATATTTTTCAAGAAAATGCACTACCCCACCCGTTTTATCAAAACAAACAATGGGATTTTGATTCATTCCTGCTTCCAACATAACTAGTGGATAAGGATCTTCTCGAGAGGATAAAAAGAATATATCGTAACAAGCTGTAATTTCTTGCGCATCTACTCGAGGTGCTAAAATTTTAACTTGCTTTTCAATTCCTATCTTGTTTAAATCATATTGAAATTGATCGTACAAATGATTTTTTTCATGCCCAACCCAAACAAAATAAACAGATGGGTTTTCTTTTAACACCATCGCCGCAACCTGAATAAACAGATCCACTCCTTTTCTCCATTCTGATAATCCACAACCTCCAACAATTATCGCATCCTCAGGAATTCCTAATTCAACTCGTTGAGCTTTCTTATCAACCGATTCGAATAAATTAGTTAATTTTTCACAATCAATCAATGAAGGAATCACCGTAATTTTCTCCTTTGGAACTTGGTGTGCCTCTACTAAATTTTCCTTTACCGACTCTGATCCAGCCAATAAATGGGCAGAATAGGTCAACTGAAAATTAGTTTCAGTACGACTACTATATTTCAAAATAGAATTCTGCATTTCATGGATATAAACCAAAAAAGGTTTATTCAAAAAATGCACAAATTCAACAATTTGACCATTGGCAATCGTATTAGAAAAAATCACATCAGGATTAAAATCGCTAATAGTTGATTTCATCTGCTCAAACCTTTTTTTAAATGCGTTGGATTGATTTTGCAACACTTTTTTCAAAGGCGTTTTACGAGCAATTTTTTTTATCATCGACTCTTGATTCACCTCTTTCGGCCAATCAATAATTTTTACTACTTTTTCAAATTCAGACCTAAGTTTACCACCATCTCCGAGTAGTAAAAGTGATTCAAAACCCATCTTAGCTCTAAATTGTAAAATATGAAGAAGTATCCTTTGAGCACCTGCAATATTTGCATCATGACTTACAAAAAGTACTTTTGGGTTCGACATATTTACTCTATTCTACTTTTTATTTTGTCCAACTAGCACCAGGGCGCATAAACACAGCTCCTTCTTTTGTTGCCTCCTCAGGATGCTCAATATGCCACTCAAATTCATCTCTAAAATGACGAATAGCAGCTGCCACTGGCCATGAAGCGGCATCACCTAATGGACAAATGGTATTTCCTTCAATTTTCTTAGCAACATCTACCAATAAATCGATATCCTCTTTTCTACCTTGACCATGCTCTATGCGCTTCAATACTTTATCCATCCAGCCTGTTCCTTCTCTACAAGGTGAACATTGTCCACAAGATTCATGATGATAAAAACGAGCAAATGTTAAAGTATTATGAACAATACATGCTGTTTCATCCATTACCACAAATCCTCCAGAACCTAACATAGTTCCTGTAGCAAACCCACCATCAGAAAGCGATTCATAAGTCATCAAACGCTTTTCTCCGGCTGCAGTTGTTAATATTAATTCAGCTGGCAAAATAGGAACAGAAGAACCTCCGGCAACTACTGCCTTCAACTTATGTCCATCACGAATTCCTCCACACCATTCATCCGAATAGATAAAATCTTCTACTGTAATTCCCAAAGGAATCTCGTAAACACCTGGTTTACGTATATGACCAGAAGCTGAAATCAATTTAGTTCCCGTACTTCTGCCTACCCCTATGGCAGCATAAGCATCTCCCCCATTATTCACAATCCATGAGGTTGCAGAGATCGACTCGACATTATTTACTACGGTTGGACATTGCCATAAACCTTTTACTGCTGGAAAGGGAGGTTTGTTACGAGGGTTTCCTCTTTTACCTTCCAATGATTCCAACAAAGCTGTTTCTTCTCCACAAATATAGGCTCCACCACCTGGCTGAACGAACAGATCCAAATCATAACCTGAACCCAATATATTTTTACCTAAATACCCTTTATCATAAGCCTCTTGAATGGCTTTTTCTAAGATTTGAATAACATACATCAATTCCCCTCTCACATAGATATAAGAAGTATTGGCACCTAAAGCAAAACTGGAAACAATCATACCTTCAATCAAAGTATGTGGCGATTTCCACATCAAATAATGATCTTTGAAGGTACCAGGCTCAGATTCATCTGCATTACAAACCAAATAACGAGGGACACCCTCAGGTTTAGCTAAAAATGACCATTTCATACCTACAGGAAACCCCGCGCCTCCTCTTCCTCTCAATCCCGACTTTTTTACCTCTTCGGTTACTTCGTCCGGAGTCATTTTTTTCAAGGCCTTTTCTACAGCTTTATATCCACCATTTTTGATAAAAACATCTATGGTTTCAATTCCTGGTACGTCAATATGTTCGGTTAATATTTTCATCCTCGCTTATTTTCCAAGTTCATCAATAATTTGATCAACTTTTTCCTTCGTTAAATTCATGTAATATTTTTCTCTGATTTGAAACACAGGGCCCCATCCACAAGCAGCCAAACACTCGACTTCTTTGATCGTAAATTTACCATCTTTGGTTGTTTCACCAGTTTCAATTCCTAAGCGTTTCTTTAAGTGATCGTAGACTTCTACCCCACCCATCAAACAACATGGACCTGTTCTGCAATATTCGATCACATGATCACCTACGGGTTCCAAATGAAACATGGTATAAAAAGTGGCTACTTCATAAACCTCAATTGGTGAGATTGACAATAAAGAAGCTACATAATCCATCACTTCAGGACTGCACCATTTAAACTCAGCTTGTGCTAAATGAAGAATAGGCAATAATGCCGATTTCTGTTTTCCTTCTGGATAACGTGCAATAATTCTTTTAACCAATTCCAACGTTTCAGCTGGGAATACTATGTTATTCTTAACTTCCATGTAAGTCTTTAATATTATGTATCTAACTCGCCTGCTATCACGTTCATTGATGACATCGTCACAATAGCATCGGATAGATTGGAACCTTTAATCATTTCAGGGAATGCCTGGTAATAAATAAATCCAGGACGTCTAAATTTCAAACGGTAAGGAGTTCGTCCTCCATCTGAAACTAAGTAAAAACCTAACTCGCCATTTCCACCTTCTACAGAGTGATAAACTTCGCCTACTGGAGCATCAATTTCTCCCATCACAATTTTGAAATGGTAAATTAAGGCTTCCATGTTTTGGTAAACATCTTTTTTATCTGGCAAATAATAATGAGGTGCATCAGCGTGATAAGCTCCCTCTGGCAAATTCTCCAAAGCTTGCTTAATGATTCTCATACTTTGCCACATCTCCTCCTCACGTACTAAGAAACGATCATACGTATCTCCTTTTGTCCCTACAGGCACATCAAATTCAAAATCTTCATAAGAAGAATAAGGATTCAAAGCACGAACATCATAATCAACTCCAGTTGCTCTTAAATTAGGACCCGTAAATCCGTAATTCAAGGCTCTTTCAGCAGAAATAGCTCCCACATTTTGAGTACGATCCATAAAAATCCTGTTTCGCATCACAAGACCTTCAAATTCTTTCAGAGCTTTGGGTAAACCTTCTAATAAAATGTTGATTTTTTCAATAGCCACTGGAGTGAAATCTCTTTCCATACCACCAAATCGACCCATATTTGTCGTCAAACGAGCACCGCACAATTCTTCGTAAATTTCGTAAATATGCTCTCTCCATTGATAAACATACAAAAAGCCAGTTAAAGCTCCTGTGTCTACCGCTAGAACTGAATTACAAACAATATGGTCGGCCAAACGAGCTAATTCCATCATGATCACACGCATATACTGCGCGCGTTTCGGAACTTCAATGCCCAATAGTTTTTCAACCGTCATGTGCCATCCCATATTATTGATTGGGGATGAACAATAGTTCATACGATCCGTTAAGGTTGTTATTTGATAAAAAGGTCTTCTTTCAGCAATTTTTTCAAAGGCACGGTGAATGTAACCTACTGTTTGTTCAGCATCTACAATCGTTTCTCCATCCATGGTCAGAATATTCTGGAAAATTCCATGGGTAGCAGGGTGCGTGGGACCTAAATTCAACGTGGACAAATCATTCACATAAGGACCTCCTTTTTGCGATTTATCTAATCCGACGTTAGGGTTTGTTACTAAGGCTACTTCAGACATATTAGCTATTTTCAAGTAGTTTATCTACCAAATAATTCATCAATTTTATCATGACGCGTGGCGTCTTCCAAAGGATATTCTTTACGCATTGGATGATAATCCATATCATCTACGTTCAAAATTCTTGTCAAATTAGGATGACCTTCAAAAATAATTCCATAAAAATCAAAGGCCTCTCTTTCCATCCAATTAGCTGTCGCATAAAGCCCAGTAATCGTTGGGAAATTGGGATTTTCTATCGGCGCATAGGCCTTTATCCACAATCGAACATTATTTTCTAAACTATGCAAATGATAAATAACTCCCAATTCTTGACCTTTCGCATCGGGAAAATGTATCCCAGCCAAATCAGTCAAAAATTGAAATTTCAATACCGGATGTTGATATAAAAAATGCAACATAGGAACAATTAAATCCACTGAAGTAGTTAATTGTAAGGTTCCATGTGATTCTCCTAATCCATAAATCGAATCTTCTCCAAACTGAGTTTGAAGTGCATCGATGATTTGTTGATTATTCACTTTTTCCATGCTTCTATTACTTATTCTATCCCGTATGATGCCAACAAAGCTTTGTATTCAGGCTCATTTCTACGGCGTATTGATTCTGTTTTTGCCAATTCTTGAATTTGCATAAAACCATCTAAAATTTGCTCGGGTCTTGGCGGACAACCAGGTACATAAACATCAACAGGAATAATGCGATCAATACCTTGTAAAACTGAATAAGTATCAAAAATACCTCCTGAACAAGCACATGCTCCTACCGAAATCACCCATCTTGGTTCAGCCATTTGTAAATAGACTTGTTTTACAACGGGTGCCATTTTTTTAGCGATTGTACCCATTACCATCAAAACATCTGCTTGACGAGCCGAAAAACTTAATCGCTCAGCTCCAAAACGACCAATGTCATAATGAGATGCCATCGTCGACATAAATTCAATACCACAGCATGAAGTTGCAAAGGGCAAAGGCCAAAGCGAGTTAGCTCTTGCCATTCCCACCAATGAATCTAAGCTAGTAGCAAAGAATCCTTGTCCTTCTATCCCTGCGGGAGCTTCCACAATATTGACAGTTGAATTGCTCATATTTTATTTTTTCTGAAGTATATAGATAAAAAAAAGTGGAAGAGATTACTTCTCCCACTTTAATATTCCTTTTTTGATTACGTAAATAAATCCTACCAATAATAAACCCATAAACACAAGCATATCCCAAAAACCAGTCCAAGACAATGCCTTAAAATTTACGGCCCAAGGGTACATAAACACAATTTCAATATCAAATAGCACAAACAAAATGGCTACTAAAAAATATTTAATTGAAATAGGTGTTCTTGCGTCACCAACAGATTCAATTCCGCACTCAAAAGAATCGTCTTTCTTTTCAGAGTGTCGCTTTGGCCCCAATGCGTGAGTCACGACCATGGTCAAAACGATGAATGCTAAAGCTGCTGCTATTTGCACAAAAATGGGTAAGAAATCTTGAGGCTGGTAATTCATATTATTAGGCATGAAAAATTAAGCCGCAATTTACTCACTAAAATCTAAATTTGAAGCGTTTTTCTTAAAAATACTTTGTTTTTCCTGGAACTGCCACTGGATACAATCCATTCTCATCTGGATTCAATGGCATTTCCGCATCCCAAGCAAAGTTTTTAGGCGCTATGCTTAGTCCAGAATTAATCGCTTTATCCCATTCAATCACTTGTCCAGAATATGTAGCCATTCGTCCTAAAATAGATGTCATGGTCGAATATGCCCCATTTTCTGCATCTGCAAACTTGTAATTTCCTGCAGCAACTTCAGCCCACAATTCATCATGCTCTGTTTGATATGGATTATTTTCAAGAGTCTTTTTATCATAGCCAAATTTCACATTTCCCTTGTAATCAGAAATTTTTGCTGCATCAAATTCTACCTTTCCTTTGGTTCCCACCAATAACTCATCCACTTTGGTCCAAGTTCCGGGAATGTGACGACATTGACTGTTCAAAATAGTACCATCTGCATACTCAAATTCAACAATATGGTGATCAAAAATCTCTCCATAATTTTTCCCTTTCCTCACTTCTCTTCCACCCGTTCCTCTAGCTTTTACTGGATATCCATTTTTAGCCCAGTTAATTACATCAATATTATGAATATGTTGCTCGGTAATATGGTCACCGCAAATCCAATTGAAATAATACCAGTTTCTTAATTGGTATTCCATTTCTGTTTGTCCTGCCGTTCTTGGTTTTACCCAAACCCCATCATTATTCCACCAACATGAAGCTGAAACGATATCACCGATTTGGCCATCTTGAACTCGCTTCATCAATTCTCTGTATGAATTTTGATAATGACGCTGCAAACCTACTACGACATTTAACTTCTTTTGCTTAGCAATTTTTGCTGCTGCCAATACTCGTTGAATTCCTGCCGGATCAGTTGCAACAGGCTTCTCCATAAAAATTTGCTTGCCCTGATTAACCGCCTCCTCAAAATGATAAGGTCTAAATCCTGGAGGAGTAGTCAAAATAACAACATCAGCCAATTCCATGGCTTTTTTGTATGCATCAAAACCCACAAATTTATGATCTTCAGGTACATTTACCTTTTGACTTACTGGTGTAGCTTTCAATGATTTATCCTTTTCTCTGGAATTCATAATGCTCTTGTAGCAACCATCCAATCGGTCTCTAAAAACATCTGCCATCGCAACCAATTGAATATTTTCTTTGGTTGAAAGTGCTTGAACGATAGCCCCTGTACCTCTACCTCCACATCCAATTAATGCTACTTTAATCGTATCATTCACATTACTTTGCGAAAAGCTTACGTTGGATAACCAAGGAGCCAAGGTTAAGCCTCCCGTAATTAATCCTGATTTTTTAACAAATTCTCTTCTTGAATTTTTCATAATTATATTAAAAAGATTTAAAATTATTCATCTAAATATTTGGCAAAAAATGCCCTAACTTCTGTTTCAGAAGGCTGTTTGGAAGGCCTGACAATTCGAAATCCCACAAAAGGAGCATCCGCATTCCACCATTTACTCTTAGGTATTTGAGGATCTCTTCGATTCCATATTGGATCAGCAGGGATACGATATACCCCCGTTAAATCTTTTTTCTCTGAATGAAAATTACCTCCTTTAACCACTGCATCAGCATATTTATCAATAAATACCGGCTCATTAGGTTTTAAATTGCTTCGCTTTTCTTGATAATGATCAAGTACCCATTCCGATACATTTCCCAACATATCGTAGATACCCAAAGCATTAGGCTTTTTCAAAGCAACTTTCGCATAGATCTTGCCAGAATTCTCCGCATACCATGCCACTTCCTCCATATTTGTCATTGATGCATTTTTAGCACCTAACTGAAAAGCGTACTCCCATTCTGCCTCTGTTGGCAATCGATAAAACACTTTCGTTTTGGCATATAACCATTTGCAATACATCAATGCAGCAAACTGTTGCATGGAATTGGCAGGAAATCCACCTACCTTTCCCATTCCTAAGGTAAAATCGATGTATGGTGGACTAGGTCGTGTGACAGCATCAGGCCCTTCCACAGGTGGTTTAGGGGCAGGATCTCTCTCCTCCTCAAAAAACAATTGATACTCGTCATAAGTCACTTCTGTTTTTCCAATCCAAAATCCTTCAATGGCTTGACGATTCATTTCTCCTGCTGGAATGGCAATCATATCGAATTTAACATCCGTTTTGGGTATTTCCTGAGTATATGAGCTCAATTTTTGCGCCAACAAGGAAGTCGCAAAAAGCATAAAACTGATCAAAAAAAAGATTTTTTTTGTTTGACAATTCATTGTTTATAAAATTCATAGTTAAAAATAATTTCCAATTTACCTGATTTGTTTTGCCAAACCAAAATTTTCACATCTTTAAAATAACTTATTATTTCTTTTAAATTTTCTATTTCTAAAATGGTGGCAGCCGTAGCTAACCAATCTGAAAGGGCACCGTTTTGGGTAATTACCGTAGCCGATCGAGCGTGTGTCAATGCCCAACCAGTAGTAGGATTCAGCACATGCGAATATTCTTTTCCATTCACCTCCACAAATTGGTAGGTTTTACCAGAAGTTGCTAAAGAAGTATTTTTCACTTTCAAATAATCTGTAGCCAATTCTTTACTCTGAGGCAATTCCAATCCCACTTTCCAATCGTCTCCTTTTTCATTGACTTGCGTACAAACAATTTTGCCACCAGCATCGACCAAAACATATGTTAAACCTTTTTGAACTAAAAAATCCAAGACTTTTTGCGCAACAAAACCTTTCCCGATCGAACCAAAATCCAATTGACACATAGCATTTGTCAAATAAATAGCAGTGCTATCTTTTGAAAACACAACGCATTCACCCGAAATGGCTTTACTAATGGTTTGTAAAAGCAATGAATCAGGTAAAATTTTGGTTGAACGAGTCCTCCGCCATTCTTTGACCATTTGTCCAGCAAAAACATTAAGTGCACCATGGGTTATTTTTTTAGCGCGTATAGACTCCAAAAGAATTTCTTTAAATTCTGGTTGAATGAAAAAAAAAACACCTTTTCCAGCTAATCGATTCACTTGACTAACATCTGAATTTGCCCGATAATCGCTTAATTGATTTTCCAGATCCTCGGCGCGTTCAAACGCCTTTTTAATGATATGACTTAGCCCAGTACTATCTTGGGTGGATACAATAATCCGAAATGGCGATCCCATTTTACCTGTTTCGAAGGTATATTTCTGGGATTGAGCCTGCACCGTATAAAAATGCAAAAGAAGAAAGCCAATTAGAATTGTATAATTTTTCAACATATTCGAAATATTACATTTTTTTTCCGTAATTTTGTCCGGCAAATAAGGGTATGATTCCCTGACATCAACATTGATCCTATTACCCATTCAAATTATTTGCCATGCTAGATTCCAACAAATTCCTTTTTGAAGCTCTGACATACGATGATGTATTGTTACTTCCAGCCTATTCTGAGGTTTTACCAAGAGAAGTAAGTACTAAATCACGTCTTACAAAAAACATTACATTGAATATCCCAATTGTATCAGCAGCGATGGATACAGTTACAGAAGCTGACTTGGCTATTGCTTTGGCACAAGAAGGTGCTATTGGAATCATTCATAAAAACATGAGCATCGAGCAGCAAGCGGCGCAAGTGAGAAAAGTAAAGCGTTCTGAGTCGGGCATGATCATCGACCCTGTTACTTTGTTGGATCATCAAACTTTAGGCGATGCCCAAAGAATCATGCGTGAGTTTAAAATTGGAGGTATTCCTGTTATAGATGCCGAGGGAAAATTAGTTGGCATTTTAACCAATAGAGATCTTCGTTTTCAAAAACAAACGACTCGTCCAGTTGCGGAGATAATGACTAAATCCAACTTGATTACTGCCAAAGAAGGAATCAGCATGGAAGAAGCAGAAAGTATCTTGCAGGAACATAAAATTGAAAAGCTTCCTATTATTGATAAAAACGGTAAATTAATTGGATTAATTACTTACAAAGATATTTTAAAAAGAAAAAGTCACCCAAATGCTTCTAAAGATCCATTAGGACGCTTACGCGTTGGGGCGGCGGTTGGAGTTACTCCAGATTTATTAGACCGAGTAGCTGCTTTGGTAAAAGTAGGTGTAGATGTGGTTAGTATTGATACTGCCCATGGACACTCGAAAGGAGTAATCGATGCATTAAAATCAGTCAAAAAATCTTTCCCGAATTTAGATGTGATTGTTGGTAACATCGCCACAGGTGAAGCAGCAAAGGCATTGGCTGAAGCGGGTGCAGATGCGGTTAAAGTCGGTGTTGGACCAGGTAGTATTTGTACTACACGAATCATTGCAGGTGTTGGTATGCCACAATTGACCGCGGTTTACGAAGCTGCCAAAGCTTTGGAAGGTTATGATGTACCAGTTATTGCTGACGGTGGAATTCGTTTTTCAGGCGACATTGCTAAAGCCATTGCTGGTGGAGCTAGTACAGTGATGATTGGTTCTTTATTAGCTGGAACGGATGAGGCACCTGGTGAAATGATTATTTTAGAAGGAAGAAAATTCAAATCTTACCGCGGTATGGGTTCATTAGAAGCCATGGAAGATGGTTCCAAAGACCGTTATTTCCAAGATGCGGAAGATGATATCAAAAAATTAGTCCCAGAAGGAATCGTAGGTCGTGTACCTTTCAAAGGATCTGTTACAGAAATCATTTATCAAATGGTGGGTGGTTTAAAAGCTGGTATGGGCTATTGCGGTGCTGTTAGCATTGAGATGATGCAACAAGCCAAATTTGTAAAAATAACTTCCGCTGGTGTAAAAGAAAGTCACCCTCACGACGTAAGTATTTCTAAAGAAGCTCCGAATTATAGTGTGAAATAATTGAAGAAGAGAGAAGAGAGAAAACGGGAAAAGAGAAGAGAGAAAACGTGTTGAACTTTAAGTTCAATTTATAGTACACACTCGGCACAGCCGAGCGAGTTTCCTCATTTCCCGTTTCCTCTCTTCTCTCTTCTCTTTTCCCGTTTTCTCTCTTCTCAAATCAAAAAGAGTGCACCGTATCAACAAAGCACTGAACTTTATCAGGATCAATATCAGGATAAACTCCATGGCCAAGATTGGCGATGTATCTTTGTTTTCCAAATTGCTCTAGCATTTTGATGGTCTCTCTTTTAACCGTAGCAAAATCGCCATAAAGGGTGCAAGGATCTAAATTTCCTTGCAAGGTTTTATGAGGTCCCACTAAATTTCTCGACTCCTTAATGTCCATGTTCCAATCCAAACCAATGGTCGCGCAATTTAATTGAGCCATTTCTTCTCTGGCAAAAAACGCTCCTTTGGCGAATAAAGTAACAGGAACTTCTAAAATCGCATCACAAATTTGCTTTAAATAGGGAGTGGAAAATTCACTGTATTGTTGAGGCGATAAAATACCTGCCCAAGAATCAAATATCTGCACAAGATTGGCACCAGCAGCAATTTGTGCTTTCAAATAAGAAATCGTTGAATCTGTTATTTTTTGCAATAATTGATGAGCCAATTGAGGTTCGGCATATAACATTTTCTTTGCTTGCGAAAATGTCTTGGAACCCTTCCCTTCTACCATATAACAATAAATAGTAAAAGGTGCTCCAGCAAAACCAATCAAAGGCACTCGACCTGCTAATTCCTTTTTAACAATTTTAATCGCATCCAAGACATATTTCAAATCCTCTTCTGGATTAGCCTCTTTTAATGCGTCTAAATCTTTGAGCGAACGAATAACCTTAGGAAATACAGGACCTTTTTGCTCTTCCATCAAATAAGGCAAACCCATTGCCTCAGGAACAACTAAAATATCAGAAAAAATAATAGCCGCATCTACTCCAAAACGATCCACAGGTTGTAAAGTAACTTCAGCAGCTAATTCCGGATTTGTTGCCAAACCAATAAATGATCCTGCTTTTGCTCGTACTTCCCGATATTCAGGCAAAATACGACCTGCTTGTCGCATCACCCAAACGGGAACTTGATCCACTTCTAATCCTTTCGCTGCACGAAGCAATCGATCATTTTTTAGTACTTCCATATTTTTTTCAAAGTACAAAAATACCAAAGAAAGCTGAAGCAAACAAAAATTCTATTTCTCCATCTTGCTTAAATATTCCTTATCTTTGCATTTCAAATTTCATCCAAGCTATGCAGGTTAAAAGTGCCAAATTCATTACAAGTAATACGGATTATCTAAAATGTCCACCTGCCAATATGCCCGAGTTTGCCTTTATTGGAAGATCAAATGTGGGAAAATCATCCTTGATCAACTCCATTACTTTCCAAAAAGGATTAGCTAAAACTTCTCAAACACCTGGTAAAACCCAATTAATTAATCATTTTTTAATCAACGACAATTGGTATTTAGTAGATTTACCTGGGTATGGATATGCCAAAGTAAGCAAGGAAAAAAGGAGAGAATTTGAAAAAATGATTTTTGATTATCTATTTAAAAGAGAAAATCTTACCTGCTTATTTTTATTGGTGGATATCCGTTTAAAACCGCAAGAAGTAGATATCGCATTCATGAACCGAATGGTGGAAGAACAAGTACCTTTTTATATTGTATTCACCAAATCTGATAAATTATCTCAAAAGCAAATTGATGAAAATGTTCATTTCTATCAATCTTTCTTGTTAGAATCTTGGGAAAGTTTGCCAGAAATTTTCATCACCTCTGCTGAAAAACACAAAGGAAGAGAAGAAATTTTGGAAAGTATTTCACAATTAATTCAAACTTCTCCCTTTAAATCAGGTAAATAATAATATTTTTGCATCCGAAACATTAAAATAATATGGAATTATTAAACGAAATCGCCCATATTTCTGGGAAAAGTGGATTATACAAGGTGTTAAAGCCAACAAGAACTGGTGTTATTGTTGAAACATTAGATCAATTAAAGCAACGCTCGGTTGTAAGTGGACAAACAAGAATCTCGGTTTTAAAAGATATTTCACTTTATTTAGATGACCATCAAGATAGCACTTTACCATTGGCTGATCTTTTCAATTCTTTGCATGAGAAATTCAATGGAAAATTGACTATTGAACCGAAGAAAGCAACAGACATGGAACTTTTCGCTACGATAGCTGAGGTTGTTCCTAATTATGATGCCGACAGAGTTTATGCTTCTGATATCAAGAAAATTTTATCTTGGTACTTGATTTTGGTGAGCAATACTCCAGAAATTTTTAAAGCAGTTGAAGTAGCTCCTGCAGAAAAAGCAGAAAAACCAGTGAAAGAAAAAGCGCCAAAAGCAGAGAAAGTGGCAAAGGAAAAAGCGCCTGCAAAGAAGAAATAATTTTCAATCGATTGACATAAAAAAAGCCCTTGAAGTTCAAGGGCTTTTTTATTGGTTAACAATTCTTATTTCAAAGAGTTAATAAA
>JBJTNH010000132.1:0-3802 GCA_046073945.1 Aquirufa sp.
GCATGTTTCTTGATTTTTTGTAAGTAAGCATTGTCTTCACTTTCCATTTGTCGATGCAATACATCAATCCCTTCTAATCCCAAAGCAGCTGCATCATCAATTACTTTTTCAATAGGAAATTTATCCCCTTTGAAATGCCAATAAGAATAACTTGATACACTCAATTTGATTTTGGGCTGTAATTTGGGGGCTACTAGTTTGTCTTGAATTTGAGGTATGCCTGTGGCTAATCCTGTTAATAGGGAGGATTGTAAAAAATCACGTCTTTCCATTTTTCTGTTTTAGATATTGAAACCCAATTTAAAATTTTCCTACCATCATATGTATCAAAAAGCCAGAAATTTAATTGATTGCCAATCTATAGGCCATTGAAAATATGACCATTCGGTAATAATTTGCCGAAAATCACCTTTTAATATACGTTTCAAATGGCATTTTAGTAATTTTAAACTCTAGCAAAACTTCATGTATCTACCAATTAAAAAAACATCTTACCTTCTTGCTGTAAGCATTTATCTCATTTCTTTGCCAATTTTGGCACAAAACCAAAGTACAACAACTTGGCAAATAAATGGATTTAAGAAACAAGATAACGTTAACCCTATCTTAACACCTGATCTTAAACAGCAGTTTTTTTGCCCCATTCAAGGTAAAATGGTTGGCTGGGAAAACAAAAATGTTCTCAATCCTACTGCATTAATAAAAGACGGAAAAGTTCATTTACTCTACCGTGCCCAAGACTCTTTGGGAACCTCACGTATTGGTCTAGCAATCAGTGAAGATGGTATACATTTCAAAAAAATGCCAAAACCGATTCTTTTTCCAGAACAAGATGACTTTAAAAAATATGAGTGGCCTGGTGGAATTGAAGATCCTCGCATCGTTCAAACAGAAGACGGAAACTACTTAATTACTTATACTTCCTATGATGGAAAAACTGCCCGTTTATGCTTTGCCACCTCAACTGATTTAATCCATTGGAAAAAAATGGGCCCCATGTTGAAAGACCCTAAATACATCGACCTTTGGTCAAAATCAGGTGCAATCGTTGTCAAGCAACAAGGTTCTCAAATGATGGCAAGCAAAATAAATGGATCCTATTGGATGTACTTTGGTGATACGGATTTATTCATGGCTCAATCCAAAGACCTGGTTCATTGGAACGTATTAGAAGATGCCGAAAACAAACAAAGAATTTCGGTACTTCAACCCAGAAAAGGTTATTTCGACAGTCGTTTAGTAGAACCTGGCCCCTTTGCTATCATTCAAAAATCAGGTATTTTATTGATTTACAATAGCAGCAATGCGGCTAATTTCAATGATTCGACATTCCCAAAATTCACCTATAGTGCCGCTCAAGCTTTATTTAATCTTGAAAAACCTTATCAATTATTACAGCGATCCAATAGGCCTTTTTTATGGCCTAATAAAGTTTATGAACAAATTGGCGAAGTGAATGAGGTTTGTTTTGTGGAAGGATTGGTCCCCTATAAGTCTCGCTGGTTTTTATACTATGGTACTGCTGACTCTAAAATTGCTGTAGCTACTTCTCCAAAATGATGAATCAAAAAATCCCTCTTATTGGTATTCATCATTTGGCCATTATTTGTTCCAATTATGCTATATCCAAGCAGTTTTATACAGAAATTTTAGGATTTGATATCATCCGAGAAGTGTACCGAAAGGAAAGAGATTCTTACAAGCTAGATTTGAACTTTCAAGGAGTTTATTACATCGAGTTATTTTCCTTTCCAGAAACACCTGCTCGAATATCAAGACCAGAGGCTTGCGGACTAAGACATGTAGCCTTTGAAGTATCCAATTTGGATGAAACAGTACACATTTTGCAGCTAAAAGGCCTCATTTGTGAAGATATCCGAATAGATGAATTTACGGGAAAGCGCTTTACTTTCACGAATGACCCTGATCTTTTACCCATTGAATTTTACGAGAGATGAATCGAATAGAGAAAAAACCCATAGCCCATTTGGGCTTCGAATTTGTCAGTAAAACCTATTTAAAAGAGGGTGAAAGTGAATTCGATCTTCGCAATAAAAATATCAATCTTTCTGAGTATCGACCTTTGGCTGCTCGTGAAATTGAAATCTTGGAAGCCAATTTTAACGAAGCAGAAAACTGGAAAGATATCCAAGTAAAACCAGGCTTTAACCCGCACCTCATTAAAAATTGTCGGTTTTTTGGCCTCATCCGAATCGGTATTTTAGAACATGTCTATTTGGAATTTAAAAACTTGAGAATGCCAGTTGGTCTGTATAATAGTACCATCATCAGTAGTGACTTGGGCGATAATGTCAGTATTGACCGAGTCAATTTATTGTCCAATTATCAAATTGGCAATGAAGTAATGATACTTCAGGTCAATGAATTAGCTACTACACCAACGGCTAAATTTGGTAATGGAATCGTCAAAGAAGGCGAAGAAGAACGAATTCGTATTTGGTTAGAACTAGGAAATGAAAATGGGGGCAGAAAAGTAATTCCATTTGTTGGAATGCGTCCTGCTGATGCTTATTTATGGACCCAAGATCGGGATGATGAGATTCTACAATCCCAATACAAAGCTCTGACCCAGGCAGAATTCTCAACCAAAAGAGGATATTACGGTCAAATTGGTGACCGAACTGTGATTAAAAACACAGGAATCATCAAGGATGTCAACATGGGATCGGACACGTATATCAAGGGGGCAAACAAATTAAAAAACTTGACCATTCTTTCATATCCAGAGGCCAATACGCAAATTGGTGAAGGTTGTGAACTTGTTAACGGAATTATTCATGAGGGCTGTCGTATATTTTATGGCGTTAAAGCTGTTCGCTTTATTTTAGCGGCACACTCCCAATTAAAATACGGTGCACGTTTGATTAACTCCTTTTTAGGGAGCAATTCCACCATTTCATGCTGTGAAGTTTTGAATGCACTTATTTTTCCTGCTCATGAACAGCATCACAATAATTCCTTTCTTTGTGCAGCTATTATTAAAGGACAAAGTAATATGGCAGCCGGTGCTACACTAGGTTCCAACCATAACAGTCGAGGTGCAGATGGAGAATTACAAGCAGGAAGAGGTTTTTGGCCGGGCCTTTCTATTAGCTTAAAGCACAATTCTAAATTTGCTAGTTTCAATCTTATTTCAAAAGGAAATTATCCAGCTGAAATTCATAATCCATTGCCTTTTTCTTTGATTGGTAACGACGACGCTTCGGGGGGATTATTAATCATTGCAGCTTATTGGTTCCAATATAACTTATATGCTTTGGCAAGAAATGCATGGAAATTTGCCAATCGGGATCAACGTATTGATAAAAACATGCTTCTGGAATATGATTTCCTAGCACCAGATACCATTGAGGAAATTTTGAAAGCCTTGAGCTTATTAGAAACATGGGTGGGAGATGCTCTCCCAGAAAAGACGCAAGAAGCTGGAAAGAAATGGTTGGAGAATCCAGCCAATGAGCATGTTTCTTTAGATGTTTGGGCCACGGGGATTGAAAATTCCAAACGCAAAAGTAAAATCGCCAAAAGCTATCGTGCTTACCATATTTTCAAGGATTTAATCTATTATCATGCCTTTCAAGAATGGCTTTTAGGTCAAGAAAGAAATTCCTCTATTCCTGCACTTGAACTACTAAAAAAGGCTTCAAACAAGCCTATTTCCACTTGGGAAAATCTTGGTGGACAATTGTTTCCAACGGAAGCTGTAAGTGATCTGAAATCAAATATTCGTACTGGTAAAATTACCTCTTGGGATCAAGTACATCAATTTTACCAAGATCAAGCA
>JBJTNH010000133.1:0-15257 GCA_046073945.1 Aquirufa sp.
GGAGTTCAAACGTGTGCTCTGTTGATCTAAAATGTTTATGAGTGTTTCCACTCCAGGCCGTATGGGTTTATGTGTGGAACACTAAGATTATCTAGGTTTACCTGTCATTGCTGCGGCTATTTCAAAACGCATTCAAATAAAAGGTCAATTTCGCGCTGATCAAACGGTTCATTTTTCTTTACCAGATATTGGAAAAGAAGAGACTTTTGAATTGAACTATCCACTTACTTATTCCAAAGAACGTGATTATTTTAAAAGCGTTTGTAATGTTTTGTCCAGAAAAGGCCATTTAATTAATCGTGGATTAGAGTTAGAGATCCGTGGAAATATTCCTATTAATTCTGGTACATCTAGTTCATCTGCCTTATTGGTTTCATGGGTTAAGTTTTTGTGTGAAATGTATCATTTGCCCTATACTCAAAAAGAGATAGGTGAAATAACTTATGAAGCGGAGGTCTTGGAATTTACCGAGCCAGGTGGAATGATGGATTAATATTCTACAGCCGTAGGAAATGTGATTTATTTAGAGAGCGTTCCTAAAATATCCATTGAAACCTATCAAAATAAAATGGGAACCTTTGTTTTGGGTGATTCATTGGAAGCTAAAGATACTTTAGGAATTCTTTCCCGAGTAAAGTTTGGTACTTTAGCGGGAATCAAGAAAATTCAAGAAAAAAATCCAGCATTTAATTTAGTCACTTGCACCTTGGAAGAATGTGAAGTTTATCAATCACTTTTAACGGAGGATGAATGGATTTTATTAAGTGCAAATTTATCTGATCGAGATATTCTATTGGCCGCAAAAAATATGTTTGAAGGAAAGGAAATTTGGGACGACAAAAAACTAGGAGATTTGTTAAATTTGCACCAAGTGAATTTACGGGAGCATAAGCGAATTTCTACGGCTAAAATAGATCGAATGATTCAGGCAGCTTTAGATGCAGGAGCCTTAGGGGCTAAAATCAATGGCTCAGGTGGAGGCGGATGTATGTTTGCGTATGCACCTGTTGAACCAGAGAAAGTGGTAAAGGCTATTGAAGCGGAAGGCGGAAAAGCTTATATTATACGAGTAGATGAAGGTACTAAATTAGAAAATGAGAGTTTATTTTATTAATAAAAAATGAAAAAAAGATTATTGATTTTAGCGGGAGGGATGGCTTCTCGAATGAAGAAAGCATTAAGTGAAGGAAGCGATTTGGATCCTAATTTAGTGGCTCAGGCCAATTCTGTTACCAAAGGAATGATTCAAGTAGGTCGTAATGGAAAAACATTAATCGATTATCAATTATACAATGCTCATTTGGCTGGAATTGAGGAAGTGATGTTGTTATTACATCCAACTGATCAGGTTACTCAACAATATTGCGAAGCGTTAATGGCGAAAGATGCTACCTGGGGAATGAAAATAGTTTTCTCTCGGCAACAAATTCCATCGGATCGCGAAAAACCTGCTGGAACAGCTGATGCAGTATATCAGGCCTTGATGCAACATGCTGATTGGCAAAAGGGGCGTGTCATTGTTTGTAATTCAGATAATTTATATTCTGTCAATGCACTAAAAACCCTTTGGTCATCGGAGCATTCAGAGGCATTGATTAGTTACCATAGAGATAGTCTTTTATATCCTGCAGAAAGAATTTCAGCATTTGCTTTAATTCGTACAGATTCAGAGGGTTATTTATTGGAAATCATCGAAAAACCTACGGCTGAACAAGCAACGGAATTGCAAGCTCAAATTGGTCGTTTAGGGGTAAGTATGAATATTTTTGTTTTTGAAGCAAGTGCTTTTTTACCTTATTTGGAGAAAACACCTTTTCATCCGGTACGCAATGAAAAAGAATTGCCAACATCTGTTGCGCTATATGGAGAAGGCACCGGTCGTGGATTTTTTGCTATTCCTCTGGCAGAAAATGTACCTGATTTGACTAGTAAGGAAGATATCCTAGTGATGCAAAAGTATTTGGAAGATACGTATGGGGAGTTTTGAAATAAGTTAAGAGGTAAAAGGTAAAAGGTTTTCTCTCTTACCTATTACCTCTTACCTTTTTACCTCTTACCTTTTCTGATTTTTTGATCAAACAACCCTAATTTCAATCCCACAGTTCCTGAAATTCCTTCCATTTCTTGTGTGGAATTTTTTCCAGCAGCGAAACGATAATTAACCCCTGAGAATAATTTCACGTATTTGAAAACATTTAATTCTAGATTAACTCCTGCTTGAATCCCCAAAGATTTAGGTCCTCTGAAATCAGCGTGGTTATCTAAATGGTTGTCCATTCTTGGGTCGTATATATTTTGCGAGTAGGCTGGTTGAATTAACATCATGTTTGGATCACGTGAAACGATGGATCCAATCATAAATGGAAAACTAACGTGTAAAATTGAATTGGATTTGGCTGTATATTCTAATGAGAGAGCAGTAAAGGCGGTTTCAGGTTTTTCGAAAACTCCTGTTGAATTCATCATGTCATGTCTATCGCCGATGCTTCTAATATGTGCAATTCCAATCGCCCATTTGTTATTAGCATGGAAGGCAAAATTAAATCCTCTTTGTTGACCAATTTGACCAAATTGAACCAAAGGTGACATGGATAATCCCCAAGATTTTAATTGAAAAGTTTTGCTATCTGAAAACAAAGTTTTCATTTTCTGAGATTCTGTTTTTTTGTGTTTTACAGAATCATTTGAATTTATGGTTGAGGTATTTTGAGCAAATAATGTACTTGAACTTAGTAGTAAAATCAAAGCTGATTTTAGGCGGATTGAATTAATCATATTTTTTTAGCGTTTAAATGTTCGGCAAGCTAATGAACTTTTTTGTAAGAACTTTCATTTTTCGATGAGTGGTGTATAGAAGTCTATCTAAAACAAATTATTGTCGATGAAATTGTATTCCCACGCAAATAGGCTTGAATGGGCATTTGGTCGATGAAAATGTTGGGCTGGTAGTTTGAATTTTCTATTGCTTTTAAAATGTATAGCTTTGTAGAATTATAAGTTAAAAACCTATGTGGCGAGTTTGGAATTCCCCTAACGCGAAATTAACATTTAAGATTTTATTTAATCTAACCCTTTGGGGTATTTGGGTAGGTTTACCTCTATTAAGTCCTGTGCATCATCCGCATGAAAATACTCATCCGCATCCACATGAAAATCCAGAGTTTTCAGAACATATATGGTTGGAATTATCAACAGTTGTGCCTTTATTTTACATCATTACATGGGTCTTGATACCTTATGTATTTAAAAAAAGAGGGGTGTTAATGTTTATTCTTTCGCTGGTTGTTTTGGTTTTTGCTTTCATGGGTATTCAATATTTGATACAAATGTATTTCATGTCGTTTGAGCAATTCGATGAGGGGCCGAAGAAAATTTTTGGGGTTTTCCCTTTGATTATGATCGCAGGAATTGCTTCTACCTATGGTTTGCTTTTAGAATTCATTGAAATAGAAGCAGAGAAAGAAGAGAAAAGCAGCGAACAGATGAAATCGGAATTATCCTTTTTGAGATCACAGATTAGTCCGCATTTTATCTTTAATGTTCTTAATAGCATAGTATATTTAATTCGATTGAAATCAGCGAAAGAGGCGGAAGCTGTTACCATAAAATTATCATCTTTGATGCGTTATATGTTGTACGATTCCGATCAATCGATGGTGCCATTAAGTAGAGAATTAGAGTATTTGCAAAATTTTATTGATTTGCAAAAAATCAGGTTTGAAGACGATGTGAAAATTGAGTTTGAGCAAAGAGGCTTGGCAGGAGCTTATATGATTGAACCAATGTTATTAATTCCATTTGTTGAAAATGCGTTCAAACATGGGGTTGGAAATGTGATTGACCCTACCATTCGAATTGAGTTTTTTATGAGCGCTGAGGTTTTGAATTTTCAAGTAATCAATAAAATAGGCACATCCCTTACTGAAAGCAAAGATCCTGATTCGGGTATTGGCTTGAAAAATGTGTCTCGAAGATTGGATTTACTCTATCCTAAAAAGCATCAATTAACGATTGATCAAATTGATGGATTTTTCTCTGTTAAATTAGCCATTTCATTACATAAAAATAAATAAGGTATGCAAAAGATGAATTGTATTGTTGTAGATGATGAAAGTATGGGGAGAAAATTGTTAGAAGATAATATTCAGCAATTACCTTTTTTAAATTTAGTCGCTTCATGTAAAAATGCTTTTGAAGCCATGGAAGCTTTGAATGTACATCAAGTAGATTTAATGTTTTTGGATATTCAAATGCCTGGAATGTTGGGTACACAATTTTTACAAACATTGAAGGAAAAACCTTTGGTTGTTTTTGTCACTGCTTATGAAAATTATGCGATTGAGAGTTACGCTTTAGATGTTGTAGATTATTTGGTCAAACCAGCAAGTTTAGAGCGATTTACAATGGCTGCCCAAAAAGCCTTGCAATTATTTCAATCTAAAAGACCTGCACAAGTTATTCAAGCAGATGCAAGCCAAAATCAAGAAGATTTCTTTTTTGTCAATGTAGAATATTCACTAGTTCGGATTTCTATTCCGCAAATTACGCACATTGAAGGCCTAAAAGATTATATAAAAATTTTCATTGAAGGGGAAAAAAGACCCATTTTAACAAAATTGACGATGAAGTCTATTGAAGCCAAAGTGGTAGGTTTTAATTTTTTGAGAGTTCATAAATCCTTTATCGTTAATCTTCGAAAAATTGAGCAAGTCAAACAACAAAGAATTAAAATTGGGACCTATGATATCCCTGTCAGTGATTCTCATGTTGGTGAATTGATGGAGAAAATCAACCTGACTAAACCTGTATAAATTGTTAATTTTTGTGAGAATTAAATTCCATTCGAGCTAATGGACTCACATTTTGATCTGAGTAAATTCCAGCCAATGCTTTGAAATATCCTGCCATGGCAATCATGCCTGCATTGTCTGTGCAATAAGAAAAAGCGGGGATAAAAACTTCCCAATTTTGCTCTTCTCCCATTTCTTTCAAACGAGTCCTTAAACCTGAATTGGCAGAAACTCCGCCAGCAATGGCGATTTGTTTACAATTTTTCTCCTTCATTGCTCTTTTAACTTTTCTTAAAAGGATCTCAATCAAGGTTTTCTGAACTGAAGCACAAATATCCGCTTTGTTATTTTCGATAAAATCAGGATTGGATTTTTGTTCTTTTTGTAAAAAATATAAAATGGCGGTCTTAATTCCTGAAAATGAAAAATTCAACCCTGGAATTTCCCCCATTGGAAATTTAAATCGATCGGGGTCTCCTTCTTTGGCCAATTTATCAATGAGTGGTCCACCCGGATAAGGAAGACCGATCAATTTAGCTGTTTTATCAAATGCTTCACCCACTGCATCATCCATTGTTTCTCCAATGATTTCCATTTCCAAGGCGCTTTTTACCCAAACAATTTGTGTATGTCCACCACTTACTGTCAAACACAAGAAAGGGAATTGTGGTTTGGGATCTTCGATAAAATGTGCCAATACATGCGCCTGCATGTGGTTTACTTCAATAAGAGGGATGTTTAAACTCAATGCCAAAGACTTGGCAAAAGAAGTGCCAATCAATAAGGCTCCCAATAAACCAGGCCCTCTGGTAAAAGCAATGGCATTCAGGTCATTTTTATTTATATTTGCTAGTTGTAGAGCTTCTTGGACAACAGGAATAATAGATTTCTGATGTGCTCTGCTGGCTAATTCTGGAACTACACCTCCCCATTCAGTATGAATGAGTTGAGTAGATATAACATTTGAACGTAAAATTCCGTTAACCATAACAGCTGCGGAGGTTTCGTCACATGAAGATTCGATTGCCAGTAGATTCATATTTGTAAATTCTCTGCAAAAATAGGGCAAAATTTGCCGGAATAGATTTTTTCTTCCAAAGAAAATATGATTAAATATCTCAAAATTTTAGCCAAGTCGTTCCTCTATGGATTAGTGGCTATCTTTTTGTTGTTATTTATGTTCATTTTGCTGTTGAGGGCACCTTCCAATCAAACGCTTCTTGCGAAATATTATGCGCCTAAAATTGAAAAGGCCATTGGTTATCCGCTTACTTTAGATCGAATACAGCTGAAGTTTTTTGATGAAGTCAGCTTTTGGGGATTAAAAGTGAAAGACCCTTGGGGAAAAGAAATGATTTATATTCATCAATTGGATGTAAATTTTAGTATCTATGATTTGTTATTGGGGCAAACACAACCCGCCCTTGATTATGCCAGATTGGTTCGTCCAAAAGTTCATTTGATTTTTGAAAAAAAATCGGGAAAAATGAATTTGGAAGAATTCATTGATCGATTATCAAAATGGATTAGTCCTGGTAAAAAAGATCCTAAGGCTCCTAGTTCCATGTTTTTTATTCATGAAGCTGAAGTAATTGATGGGGCTTTTGCTTTGGATGATTTTCAAACTGTAGACGAAGGAACCCCCACTCATTTTGATATTTCCCATTTCTCCATTCAAAAAATCCATTCAAAAGTCAAAGAATTTTATGTCAAGGATGATACCATAGCCTTACAAACCATAGGGCTTTCTGGCATTGATCCGGATACCAAATTTACTGTTAAGAGTTTAGATACTAAGTTTTTGATCTCCGACAAACAGATGCGTTTTGATCAGCTTTCTTTGTGGTTCAATGATTCTTGGTTGAAGAATAAAGTGGTCATGAATTATGCCAACAAAGGTTCATTGAGTAGTTGGAATACGAAAGTCAACATGCAGGCTAATTTTGATAATGCCAAGATTTTAGGAGAAGATTTAGGGAGATTTGTTTCTTCGATGAATGAATACAAAGGAATTTATCGATTAAAAGGACAATTAAACGGAACAGTTGAATCCTTGAATTTGAAAAACTTTGAATTGGGATTTGGTACGAAAAGTGTTTTAAAAGGAGATTTTGGATTTAAAGGTTTGCCGAATGTTAAGAAGACCTTGATGGATTTTAAAATGAAAAACTCCTTTTTTGTTCCTCAAGATTTGGCCACTTTTATTTCTAAACCAGCCGCTGAAAAAATGAAAATTTTGGGTCCAAGTACTTTGGATGGAACATTTGTTGGAACCCATTTGAATTTTTCAACCTCTGGTAAAATGAAAACAGGCCTAGGTTATATGGAGGCTAATTTTGATATGGCTTTGAAAGATTCTATGGCATTTTCAGCTTATAAAGGTAAAGTTTCCTTAAAGAAATTTAGGTTAGGCGTTCTGGTAGATCTGCAAGATTATGTTGGGACCATTGATCTGGATGCAAACATCAAAGGAACGGGATTCTCCAATCGATCAGCTAATATTGATTTTGATGGGCAAATATCTGAAATCAATTTGAATCATTATGCCTATAAACGCGTAGCGCTTCGAGGGAATTTACAGAAGCAATTGTTTAAAGGTGCCGTTTCTGTGAAAGATTCGAATTTATTGGCAACAATGATTGGTGAAATTAATCTAAGAAATGAAAAGCCTCATTATCAATTAGATGGTAGAATCACTCGGGCTGATTTGGTGAATTTGAATTTAATTCAATCTCCATTGAAAGTCAATGCTGATTTTAAATTGGATATGAAATTCAATGATTTAGACGATTTCGAAGGAGGAATTGTTTTGACAGATTTGCTCATTAAAAAGCCAAATGTTCCCGAATTGTCCGTTGATTTATTGTCATTCAATTCTGACATAAGTCGTAAAAATAAGAAACGCTATAAGCTCAATTCAGATTTAGTTTCGATTGATGTAGAAGGTGATTTTTTGCCGAATCAGTTGAAGAGTGATTTATTGCAATTATGGGGAGAGTATGGAAATTATTTTAAGAAAAATGATGCAGAAAGAGCGCTATTTTATGCCCAAAAAAATGCTGAAAATTCGGATAAATATCATGCTGATTTTACGATTATTTGTCACCATTTATCACCCATTTTAGCACGTTGGTTCCCAAGCATTGACCTTGCTAAAAACACGGTTTTTTCAGGAAATATCATGAAAGGCCGTGCATTAAATCTTAGTTTGGAGGCTTATCCAGATACTTTAGTTTTTGGAGGATATAAATTTTATCAATCTATTTTTTCTTTCCAAAGTTCCAAGTTTTTGGGTAGTCCGGAAGTATCTAGTTCTTTGGTTTTTCAGTCGAGAAGGCAACATTTGAATTTTTTGACTCCTACTGAAAATTTTAAATTAGGAGCATTGTGGGACCAAGACCGAATCAATTTTACCTTGGATTTCAAACAGCAGGAAGAGGAAAATTCAGCCCATTTAGGGGGTATTTGGAAGTTTGAAAAAGAAGGATTTTCATTGAAATTTAAGGATTCCTATTTTAGGATTTTAGGGCAAGATTGGTCCATTGATCCGCTCAATAAATTGAGTTTTTTAGGCAAAGAATTAAAGGCGGATCATGTTTTTATTTCGAACAATAAACAATCTATTTCATTGCAAGGTAGTATTTCTAAAGATTCTACGAATGTATTGACTTTGAAGGCTAAAAAGTTTCAATTGGAAACCTTGAAGCCCATTTTTTCGATTAAGTCTGTTGGGGAGTTAAACGCTGAGTTAAGCATACAAGATTGGTATCAACATACCCATATTGATGCCTGGGCGAAAATAGATTCCTTCCGGTTGGGTAAAGTATATATGGGTAATTTGTTGGGTTTAGGTACCTATCGTGCAGAGGAAAAAGTCATGGATTTAGATTTTAATTTAAATCGATTTGGGGAATCTGTTTTGTCTATGAGTGGCATTTATCAACCCTTTGAGGAGAATGAAAAGCTGAATTTGGTAGCTGATTTGACCAAAACAAATTTGCAAATTTTGGAACCCTTTACTGTGGGAGTATTTTCGGATTTTAAGGGAACGGCATTGGGTAAATTACATATTGGCGGCACGATATCTCAGCCGATAGTTACAGGTAAATTGGCTGTCCAGAAAGCTGGTGTCACCTTCGATTATTTGAATACTACTTTGGCATTTTCAGATACCATTGAGTTTTTACCTCGACATATTATTGGAAAAAATTGGTTGGTGAAAGATGCTGATGGGAACACAGCTAAGGTTAATACTGCTGTTTCTTTTCCGTTGGATAAACCTTTTGAATTATCCCTTGGAGCTGAATTGTCGAAATTTAAAATATTGAATACACAAAGAAATCCGAGTTCTATTTATTACGGAATCGGTTATGCAAGTGGATTGATGAAAATAGATGGTACGCTTCAAAATTTAATGATTTCGGGTAATTTGAAATCTGAAAAAGGTACACGTTTATTTATTCCTCTAGACAGGGAAGAGGTTTTCTCCGATGAAGAAGATTATGAATTTTTAAGCAAAACAATCAAAGCTTCAACTGAATTGGAAAAACAAAGTTTAACTCAGAAATTATCGGATGATGGCATACAAATGAATTTGGATTTGGAATTAACTCCAGAGGCCTATGGCGAAGTCCAATTTGATCAGAAAAAAGGTGATTTGATGCGTGTTTATGGTCAAGGGAATGTCAACATGACTTTGGATAAAAAAGGTAAATTTCAAATGAATGGTGAATATGCCATTGATCAAGGGGATTATACTTTTACCCTTCAAAATGTTATCAATAAAAAGTTTAGTATTGAAAAGAACTCGAAAATTTCTTGGAAAGGAAATCCATTGGATGCACAAGTCAATATCAAAGCTATTTACACACAATATGCCTCTCTTTATCCAATACTTTTAGATACTTCCAATAAAGCCAATTCTCCAGAATACAAAAGAAGATATCCTGTCGATGTGAGTATTAATTTAAAAAACAGATTATTGTCGCCAGATATTAGCTTTAATGTTGGAATTAGAGATTATCCCAAAGATGTCAATTTTAATAGTTCAGTTACCGCCTTTGCCAATCGGATAAAAACGGATGAACAAGAATTAACTAGGCAAGTAAGTAATGTCTTGTTGTTTGGTCAATTAGTTCCACCTTATGGAGGAAGCGGAATCGAGTTGGGTAGTTTGGTGGGTAATTTTACGGAGATGCTTTCCAATCAATTAAGTAATTTGGCATCCAAAATTAACAAGGATCTAAATATAGATGTGTATTTAGGTGGAGGTAGTTTGAATCAAGATTTATTAACGAATTTACAATTAAGAGCAACTTATACCATTAATGATGAACTTCGGGTTACAAGAAGTGGAGGTTTTACGGATGCTAGAAATCAAACGAGCTTGCAAATGTTTTTAGGAGATTGGTCTACGGAGTGGTTTATTAAAAAGGATGGAAGTTTCAGATGGAAGGCTTATACGCGCAATGTTCAAACCACTTTAGCGGGGTCTTTAAACTCTTACCAAATCAACCGTACTTATGGTTCGTCCATTATTTTGAATAAAAATTTCAATCGATTTTTTTGGCAAAAAAAAGGTGAATAATTTTTTGTAAATTTGCCTCAATTTTGCCGTAAAATATAAAAACCGACAATTCAGTGAACTTCAAGGAATATAAAAATTTAGATTACGCACAGGTAGCAGACGAAGTATTATCATTTTGGAAAGAGAATGAGATTTTCGAGAAATCAATATCTTCGAGAGAGGGAAAACCTAGTTTTACATTTTTTGAAGGTCCGCCTTCTGCCAATGGCACTCCTGGTATTCACCATGTTATGGCAAGAACTATTAAAGATATTTTTTGTCGTTATCAAACTTTGAAAGGCAAACAAGTAAAGAGAAAAGGAGGATGGGATACGCATGGTTTACCTGTAGAATTGCAAGTTGAAAAAGAATTAGGCATTACCAAAGAGGATATTGGGAAATCGATTTCCGTAGAAGAATACAATCAAAAATGCCGTGAAACGGTCATGAAATTTACTGACCAATGGAATGATTTAACGCAAAAAATGGGTTATTGGGTGGATTTAGAAAATCCCTATGTGACCTATCAAGCCAATTACATTGAAAGCGTTTGGAATTTATTAAAACGATTATACGACAAAGGTCTTTTGTACAAAGGCTATACCATACAACCTTATTCTCCAGCTGCAGGAACGGGTTTGTCATCACATGAATTGAATCAACCAGGTTGTTATAGAGATGTAAAAGATACTTCTTTGACCGCCCAATTTAAAGTGATCCAAAATGCTAAATCTGAATTTCTATTCGATTTGGCCAAAGGTGAAAATGTATATGTCTTAGCATGGACAACTACACCTTGGACCTTGCCTTCTAACTCGGCATTGACTGCTGGGAAGAATATTACTTATGTATTAATTCAAACATTTAATCCATATACTTATCTTCCTGTCCATGTAGTTTTGGCCAAAGATTTGGTGAAAAATTATTTTCAAGCTGTTGCAGAAAATGGCGACTTTGACGCTTATTTGGCGGCAGATAAAAAGCCACAAGCTATTCCATATCGAGTATTGGGAGAGTGCAAAGGAGCCCAATTGGAAGGGGTAGAATATGAGCAATTGATGCCTTATGTTCAGCCGAAAGAAGCAGCATTTCGAGTAATATTGGGGGATTTTGTTACCACGGAAGATGGTACAGGAATTGTGCATACGGCTCCTACTTTTGGTGCAGATGACTTTCGTGTAGCGCAGCAAAACGGGATTCCCGCTATTTTGGTATTAGATGCCTCTGGAAAGGAAGTTCCTTTGGTAAACCGTCAAGGTCGTTTTGTGGAGGAAGTGACAGATTATGCTCTGGAACCAGTCAAAGAGGCTTATTTAACAGATGAGGAGAGAGAAAGTGAAAAGCAAAAGCAAGGTCGTGATAAATATTTATCTGTTGATGAGCGAATTGCTATTCAGTTGAAAACGGAAAATAAAGCATTTAATGTTCAAAAGTTTGATCACCCTTATCCACATTGTTGGAGAACGGATAAGCCTGTTTTGTATTATCCATTGGACTCATGGTTTATCAAAACAACAGCTGTAAAAGACAAATTGATTGAATTGAATAAAACGATTCAATGGAAGCCTGAATCTACTGGAACAGGTCGTTTTGGGAATTGGTTGGAGAATTTAGTGGATTGGAATTTATCTCGTTCTCGTTATTGGGGAACTCCTTTGCCCATTTGGCGAACAGAAGATGGTTCTGAAGAAATTTGCATGGGTTCTTTGGCTGATCTTAAAAGTGAGTTAGAAAAAGCGAATAATTCTGGCAAGTTAAGTACAGATCAAAGAAAAGGAAATGATGCCTTTTTGAAAGCTTTAGCGGAAGGTAAAGCCGATTTACACCGTCCTTATGTGGATGAAGTGTATTGTTTGAGTCCAAGTGGCCAATTGATGAGTCGTGAATTAGACTTGATTGATGTTTGGTTTGATTCAGGTGCGATGCCATTTGCTCAATGGCATTATCCCTTCGAGAATCAAGAAACTTTTAAGCAAAATTATCCAGCGGATTTTATCTCAGAAGGAGTGGATCAAACGAGAGGTTGGTTCTTTACGCTTCATGCGATTTCCAGCATGGTGGAAGAATCTGTGGCATTTAAAAATGTGGTTTCAACAGGTTTGGTTTTGGATAAAAATGGTAATAAAATGTCCAAGCGATTGGGCAATGCCATCGATCCATTTGACACCTTAAAAAAATACGGAGCAGATCCTACGCGCTGGTACATGATTACCAATGCACAACCTTGGGATAATTTAAAATTTGATTTAGCTGGGATTACTGAGGTAAGAAATAAGTTCTTTGGAACGTTGACCAATACCTATAATTTCTTCGCTTTATACGCCAATTTAGATGGATTTAAGTCGGGACAATTAGAAGAAATTCAAAAGGAAGACTTAACAGAATTAGATCGTTGGGTTTTGTCTAAATTGATGACGTTAATCGAGGAGGTTGAAGAAGCTTACGAAACTTATGAACCAACCAAAGCGGGTCGATTAATTCAAGACTTTGTCTGTGATCATTTATCCAATTGGTATGTTCGTTTGTCGAGAAGACGTTTTTGGAATCCAGAATCAGCGGACAAAGGTTTTAGTAAAGACAAGCAATCTGCTTACCAAACCTTATATACTTGCTTAGAAACGGTTGCTCAGTTGATGTCGCCCATCGCACCTTTTTATGGTGAGTGGTTGTACAAGAATTTGTCGAACAAAGAGTCGGTACATTTGACTGATTTTGTGAAAGTGAATGAGGCCTTGAAAGATACAGATTTAGAGCAGTCGATGGAATTAGCACAAAGAATTTGTTCTTTGGTACACTCTTTGAGAAAGATTCATAAATTAAAAGTACGTCAACCTTTGGCGCAAGTGTTAGTTCCAGTTTTACAGGAAAGTGTTCGTGAGCAAATTCGTCGTGTAGAGGATTTGATCAAGTCGGAAGTGAACGTAAAAGAAGTGAATTATTTGAATGATGCTTCTGGCGTTTTAAGCAAAAAAGTGAAACCTAATTTCAAAGCTTTAGGGCCGAAATTTGGCAAAGACATGAAGCAAGTTGCTGATTTGATTTCATCTATGTCTGAGGATGAATTGTCGGAAATCGAATCAAAAAATGCCATTGTTTTAGGAGGTAATTTTGCGATTGATTTAACCGATATTGAAATTTTAACGGAAGATATGCCGGGCTATTTGACGGCGAGTGAAGGAAGTTTAACCATTGCTTTGGATAATCAATTGACTCCTGAATTAATAAGAGAAGGGAAAGCTAGAGAGTTTGTCAACCGTATTCAAAATTTAAGAAAGGATTCTGGCTTTGATGTGGTCGATAAGATTCGGATTGAAGTATTGAATGCCGATGAAGAATGGATCAGTAGCTTGACTGATTTTAAAACCTATATTTCACAAGAAGTTCAAGCATTAACTTTGGACTTTGTGAATCAAAGTGCTAAAGAATTTAATTCTATCGAAATAGACGAATCCACCTTACAAGTAAGAGTTTGGGTAGTTTAGAAGGAATAAGATGAAGAAAATTGTTGCCGCTTGTATTTTTGTCGCATGTGTTTATTTATTGAAAGTCTCCGTTTCGGAGAACTCGATGAAGGAGATTACTGAATCTAGGTATCAGTCGACAGGAATGTTTAGTTCATCAAAATATAAATATGGGGATTTATTTGGCTTAACTTACTTAAAAGACTTTATGTTAAAGGAGGATCGATTTCCGAATAAGCCCCTAAATATAAAAAAAAATCCAGAGAATTTGTCTTTGCATATAATTTCTGATAGTTATGTTTTTGGCCCGTTTGCCGATAAGAAAGAATATTTTAGTAGGGCTCGGAATTTAAAATTTTATCCTTGGAAAGATAAAAATTGGGAGCTCCCAAAATTAGATTCAAATCTTATAAATATTGCAATTGTTGAGGTGATTGAAAGGGAAAGAGCTTATGTTTTGAATTTGGATAATATTAAAAGTCGATTGTCAATAAATAATGAGAATGGAAAAGTTGTAGTTTCTCAACAACAACAACAACATTTTTTTTTATTAAAGGCTATTAACACAACACAGCAATTTTTTAAATTTATTGGTTCAATTTTTTATCATAAAAATATTGACACTCATCTTGAGTTTGTACTGTTTGATTTTGAATTTTTATTACCCTTTAAATTATGGAAAGCAGATTTGAATTATCACGTTTTCAATCGAATAAATTCAGATGTAGTTTTGTCTAAAGATGGTAAGAATTTATACGTGAAGAGTACGATTGATAAAAATTCACCTGGAAGTTCGTTTAGGGAAATTGATAATAAAGAAATAGAAAATCAAGTTTTTCAAATGAATGAAATTAGTCGGTATTTAAAATTGATGGGATTTCAAAAGGTTCTTTTTACGTTAATTCCAAATCCTGTCTCCGTTTTAAAAACAGAATTGCAGCCTATGAATGAATTTGTTAATAGAGTGCAAAATAACCCCAAGTTACAGGTTGAATTTTTGGATCTTAATAAAGAGTTGTCAAAAAATCCCGATTTCTATTTTTGCAGATCCGATACTCATTGGAATTCCAATGGAATTGATCTTTGGATTTATAACGTAAACAATTATTTAAATTCAATCCCACAATAAATATGGTATTCAATTCACTCCATTTTTTGGTATTTTTTGGACTAATCACCAGTGCCTATTTTTTGTTGAATCACAAATATCGCTGGCTATTGTTATTGTTTGGTTCATGCTATTTTTACATGGCATTTGTACCTATTTACATTGTTATTTTAGGCTTTACGATTGTTATTGATTATTTCGCAGGAATATATCTCGAGAAATTTACTGGTCAAAAGAAAAAGATATTTCTGGCTTTTAGTTTAATTGCCAATATTGGAGTTTTGGCTATTTTTAAGTATTATCATTTCATTGACCAAAACATTGGATTTTTG
>JBJTNH010000134.1:0-9558 GCA_046073945.1 Aquirufa sp.
GATTCTGACAATGATGGAATTCCAGACACGATTGAAAAAGGTCCAGACGGTAACAATCCAGTTGATACGGACAAGGACGGAATTCCAGATTTTAGAGATTTAGATTCTGATAACGATGGTATCCCTGATACAATTGAGAAAGGACCGAATGGAAACAATCCAGTGGATACGGATAAAGACGGTATTCCAGATTTTAGAGATTTAGATTCTGACAACGATGGTATTCCAGATACTATTGAGAAAGGTACGGACGGAAACAATCCAGTTGATACTGATAAAGATGGAACACCAGATTATCGCGATTTAGATTCTGATAATGATGGAATTCCAGATGCAGTAGAAAAAGGTCCGGATGGAAATGCTCCAATTGATACGGATAAAGATGGGACTCCAGACTTCCGTGATTTAGATTCGGATAATGATGGATTGACAGATGAATTAGAGAAAGGACCAAATGGAAGTAGTCCATTAGATACGGACAAGGATGGTATTCCAGATTATCGTGAAATCGACTCAGATAATGACGGTATTCTAGACAAATTAGAAGATGATATTAACTATGGTTCTCTACCAGATTGCGATGGTGACGGTATTCCAAATCGATTAGATAAAGATACTTGTGATACAATTTTACCACAAGGAATCTCGCCTAATGGGGATGGCGTAAACGATAAATTGGTTATTCCTGGAGTAATGGGATATAAAAATCGTTTGACTATTTACAACAGATGGGGTAACGTAGTTTTTGAAACAGAAAACTACCAAAACAATTGGGGTGGTGAAACCAACAAATCGAATGATATTCTTTCAGACGACGGCAAGCTCCCTGATGGAACGTATTACTACTTGGTGGATTTTTATGGCACAAAACCAACGGTAAGTGAATATGTGTTTATCAATCGTCAATTGAAATAGTTTTAAAAAATCATTTTTAATTAAAAATTAGATCATCATGAATAAGATGTCAAAGATAATGAGAGTAGAAAAGGCGAGTACCAGGAATTGGGGTTTTTTGACCCCAATTTCCCTTGTTCTTTTTGTTTTACTACTTTCCTTGAGCACTCGTGTAAATGCTCAAATCGAAACGATGTACAGTTTATATCGTTTTAATCCACAAGTATTAAATCCTTCCCATGCAGGAAGTACAGCAAATTCAGAAATGATTATGATGTACCGCAATCAATGGGTTGGGGTTCAAGGTGCACCTAGAAACATCGGTGTGTCGGGTAATTTTAAATGGGGAGAAAAGAAAGGTTTAGGAATCGGTGCTTTGGTTGACGAAGCAGGTCCTATGCGTTCTACGATTCTTTCTGCCGACTTTGCTTACCATGTTAAGTTGAATGAAAAATGGAATATGGACGGAGGTATTCGCGCTGGAATGGCTAATATTTCCTTGAATTTTTCTCAAATCAGATTGGTAAATCCCAACGATAATTTATTTGCGGGAGATCGCAGCACAGGGATTCAACCTAACTTAGGTTGGGGATTACGTATTGCTAAAAAAGATGATGGATTTTTCTTTAGTTTGTCTCAGCCAAGAGTTATCAAATATGATTTTGGTACTTATAATGGAGCCTTCAAAGACGTAGCGTATTTGTATGCAATGGCAGGAACGAAGATCGGATTAGGTGGGCAAGTTGAAACTGCCAATGGTTTGAAATCAAAAGTAACATTATACCCAAGTTTATTGCTCCGCATGGCAACTAACGTACCTTTGTCATATGATGTAAACCTAACAGCAAACATCAAAGACAAATTAGATATTGGTGCAAGTTACCGTCGTGAGGATTCTTATGGTTTCCGATTAGGCGTACAAGCAACTAAGAAAATCTACGTAGGTTATGTATTTGAATTGCCAATTTCAGAAATTAGAAAAGCAAGTTCACAAACACATGAAATGGCCTTGAGGTTTTTCATCTTTGATAAAAAGAAAGAAAACAAGGATGAGTTGAAGAATTAGAAGAAAAGAGAAGAGAGGAAAGAGAAGAGAGAAAAGAAAACGCGCTCGGCTCTGCCGAGTGTGTACTATGAATTGAACTTTTAGTTCAATCTTTCATATACACTATTTTTCTCTTTTCTCTCTTCTCTCTTCTCTTTCCTCTGTTCTCAATAAGAAATCCCATGTCCAAACATGAATAATCCATAATTGCCTTTTTCGAGGTAGCCAGGTACATCGGATAAATTTTCATCCACTGCTTTCATATTGATAGGTGTAGTAAATGGCATTTTTCCACTTGGGTTAAATTTCCCTGTTACAATATCCAATAAAGCATCTTGAGTAGTTCCGAAAGTAGCAATAATCGTTTTTGTATTGGCTTGATCAATTTCTTCAATCACCCATGGATTGGTATAATTAATGGCAACAATCGTAGGTTTAGATTGTATAATTTCATTGACATGCTTTACATCAATTCTATTGGCAGATAAATTCAAATCGATTTTTGTGCCTTGAGAACTAAATAATCCTCCACTGCTGGGAATTAACCAAAGCAAAACAACATCCGCTTCCTCTTTGCTTGAAACAAATTCAATGTTTTTATTGTCATATTCAGGTTTTGCTACTTTAATAACATCTGCATTTCTTCCTGTATTGAAATAAGTTTCAAAATATACTTTGGTCTTTTTATTTAGGGGTAATAATTTTTGATCATTTCTGAGTAAAACAATGGATTTTCTTAATGCTAAATTGGCTAATTCAGTCGCATCTTTGTTCCCTACTGTTTTCACTGCTTCTTCCACATCTACATAAGGATTTTCAAATAATCCCAATTCAAACTTCTCTTTCAATAATTTTTCAACCGATTGGTTGATGCGTTGTTCGCTAATCATTCCTTTTTTCACGACTTCAATCAATGTGCTTGGATCAGCAGCACCAGAGAATATATCAACTCCAGCATTTAATGCCTTTTGGTAACGCTCCAGAATGCTCAAATTTTCTACCCCCCAAGGCATCATTTCAATAGGTCCTGTATCTGAATTGATGATCCCATGGAAGCCTAATTTGTCTTGCAATAAATCTCCTATCATTGCCTTATTAAATGAAAATCCAACATTCTCGAATTCTTTCCCTTTAGGCGCAGAATAATAAGGCATAATAGCTGAAGTCCCCGCCGCAATAGCTGCTTGGAAGGGTTTTACATGATAATCGAACATTCCTCCTGGATAATGGGCAAATTTTCCCCAATCGAAATGGGAATCTTGGCCACCTTCCTGCGGCCCACCGCCAGGAAAATGTTTGGTTGTCATAGCAACCGAATTGGACCCTAATTTACTGCCTTGAAATCCTAAAATAATTTCTCGGATCATGTTTGATGCCAAATCTGCATCTTCACCAAACGTCCCTTCCACTCGTTGCCAACGGGGCTCTGTAGCCAAATCTGCCATATACATATAGCCTTTTCTCAAACCCACCGCCTTCCATTCTTTTGCTGCTGTTTCAGCAAATTTTCGTGTCAATGGGAAATCGCGCATCGCTGCTAATCCCAACTCTCCTGGCCATTTGGAAAAAGCAGTCAAGCCCACACTTAATCCCACCGATGCATCCGTGGTTACATGGTTGCGTGGATTAGAAGCCACAATTGCTGGAATGCCCAATCGAGTCCCTTCGCAAAGTTCTTGCAAATTGTTCGACCATTTTGCCATCGTTGCAGGGTCCGTATTGGCTCTTAAAATAAAATGCCTAAGATGAAATTGCTGTACTCCTTTGCTTGTCCCTGCCGCAGCCATATTCGGCGCACCTAAAGGCTTCCGAGTAAACATATTGGTATTTTGTACCAAATCTTCTTCGTTGAATCCATCGGTGATAGGCGTTTTAGGGCCTGCTTGTGTCCCTTGGGCAAATACATTGTCGCCAGCCATTCTTGTGGTGCTAATCAACATAAAACCCAATTTCTCTTCCAAAGTCATTTGAGAGACTAAATCTTTGGCCCTTTCAGAGACAGGTAATCGCCAATCTTCGTATTTATCTAAACGATTATTTTTATTTAAATCTTTGAACTGAAGGTTCTTGATTTTCAAAGTTTGAACTTTTCTTGTACCTAAATTGGGTTGACTTTGGGCAAATAATTGACCAGATAGGCAAATGGCGGATAATAAAACAATGGCTTTCATGAGAATTCTGTTTTTCTATCAAAAGCCAATTAGTCAACTTTTCTAATCAAATTATCAATTAACTTAAATTTTTATCAAATTACTTATACCTTATATCCGTAAATTGCAGGGGGTAAGGGGAGCCATTTAAACAGCTCCGACCTCAAGCCATTTTTTCGTACCTCCACAAAGCCATTTAGCTCGTAAACCCATCTCTTTTAATATTTTCGCAGCCTCTGCAGATCGTCCACCACCTTTTCCACAAGCAGTTACATAGAAATAGCTTTTATCTAATTTCTTTTCCGCCTCCTTTAATTGCGACAATTGGATGTGTATGGCTTCTGGAATATGGGCTTCCTCGTACTCAGTTTTATCCCTAACATCAATGATTTATAAATTTTCAGCCGATTGCAAAACTTCTTCTATCTCTATACATTCTCTCTCTGCTATAATTTTCGACGGCATTCTAAATTGAATGATGAATGATGAAACTAAGGTCAATCCCCCAATCAATAAGATGGCAGAATTAATCCCGAAAAAATCAGCAGTAATTCCAGAAATAATGGCACCTACGGCATAGCCTAAATCTCTCCAAAGACGAAAGGTACCGATGCTTTCCGCTCTTTGATTTGGACTAGTTGCTTGAGCAATGGTGGACAAAAATGTTGGGTAAACCAATGCCGTTCCTAGTCCTAAAATGGTCGACAATAGGACTAAAAGCAGGAAACTATGGCTCACAGGCAAGAATAAGATAGCAATCCCTTGCAAAAACATTCCCCAAAATAACATGGATTTTTTAGAGTAATGGTCTGACATTTTACCCGTGAATAGCTGACCTATTCCCCAAACGCTCGGATAAATGGCTGAAATAATACCCAATTCCGTATTAGTAAAGTGTAAACTCAGTAAAACAATGGGTAATAACCCCCAAACCATTCCATCATTTAAGTTGTTGACTAAACCTGCTTGAGTAACGGAACTGAGTGTTTTATTTTTGAAGGTCGTTTCAAAAAATACATTTTTAAGTTCAGTATTGGTATCGCTCAAACTTTCTTGTTGCACAAAGCTACGTGTATCTTTTACCCAAAAAGCGGTTAACAAAAATCCCACGATGGAGATAAAAATTCCTACATAAAATGGATAAGGTCTTATGCCATAGTGATTTGCAATATATCCCGTTAAGAATGCAACAATTCCAAGTGCCAAATAGCCCGCGAATTCGTTGAGACCCATCGCAAAACCTCGGTTTTTTTCTCCCACTAAATCGATTTTCATCACCACTGTAGAGCTCCAAGTTAAACCTTGACTTATCCCTAATAAGATATTGGCAAAAATGACCCAATTCCAAGATGGAGCGATTATTAATATGACCGGAATGGGTAAAGCTAAAACCCAACCCGTTAGTAACATGTTTCTTCGCCCAAAGCGATTCGCTAATTTTCCCGTATAATAATTGGCAAGTGCTTTACTAAAACCAAATGCCATAATGAATGAAAGAATGGCTGTTTTAGAGGAAATGCCAAATTCTTGCTCGGCAAATTGTGGAAAAATACTTCTTTCCATTCCTATCATTCCACCTACAAATGCATTCACAATCACCAACAAAGTAAATTGTTTCCAATTTTCCTTTAGTCCGAGTTGACTATATTTCATATTATTGAGGATAAGTTTTGCGCAATTTATTATTTATAGAAAATTAAAATGTGATTTTTGTCACATATTGAATTTTTTAACTAATTAATTCATAAAGATTTATATTCGATGAATATGCTTGAATAGACCTTCATCAATTCAACTTCTCCCAATGATTTTTCGTGAAACAAATTTTTTAAAAAGTGAAGTTCGAAAAGAGCTTTCTTTAAAACCCGGATTAAATGGGGAGGATTTGGGCAAGGAATTGATAATCAGAGGTTTTAAGCCAGATACGATCATTGGAGATGTGGTTTCTTTCAAACAAGGCACATACAATTTGAAAACCGGTGTAGCCGATTATACCGTTACCGAACAACCTGCCATCGTAAATAAGATGACCAAGTTGCACAAAGCAACCACCAATGATCCTTTATTTTATTTGAATATTTTCTTCGGTTGTTCCTTATTTTTCTTTGTTATTTCATCATTTTGGATGTTTTTACCCAAAACCAGCATCTTTAAAAAGGCGATGTTATTTACTTTGCAGGAGCCATTTTAACCATCGTTTTGCTGTTGTTGTAAAATATTTCAGTATAAAAAGGGAAGAAGAGCTTTCACCCGCTTTTGATAATTGATGTATTCTGGTCCAAAAAGAAGAATTAATTTTTGTTCTTCCAAACGGTATCCAACAAGTATATACACATAAGAAATGACCAAAACGAGCAACATTTTTTGGGTAGGTAGGATTAGAAATAGCCCTAAAATCAAAATAATGGTAGCAAAATACAATGGGTGACGAACGTATTGATACATGCCTGTTTGAACCAATTGGGCTTTTGATTCTGCTTTAAATCCCAAAAATTCTGAAGTATCAAATGTTTTAAAAGCGAGGTATAAAAACAAACAACCTATTAACATTAATACAATTCCAATTAGCTGAATATTCGTGCTAGAAAATAGAAATGCATCTGGGCTAACAATACTTTGGAAGAGTAAAGGAATCAAGCCAGCCAAGGCAATGAGGTTATAAAAAACTCGGTAAAACCTAAAATAGGCGGGTATTTTGGTTTGAATGATGGCTTTTATTTTGTTTGAAGCCAAAAAGCTATGGATGAAAAAATAGATAACCCAAGCCACTCCCAATAAAGTGATTTCCATTGTTTTCAAAGGTTGATGAGTAAAGCTAGAAGTTTTTTTTCTAACTTGATGGCTTGACTATGAAACATGAAAAAATTAATCGTTCTACTTTTAGGATTCTGTGGATCCGTATTTGCGCAAATTCCAGAAGGGAAAAAGGTTGTTAGCTCCTTGTACATTTATGATTTAGCTTCGGGTAAATCTGAAATGATTTTAAAAGAAAATCGACATTTTGAAGCACCCAATTGGTCACGAGATGGGAAATTTCTGCTAATTAATGCCTTAGGAAAATTGGAGAAAATTAGTCCAAAAGGAGAAAATTTAGGCGTCTTAAACACAGGAACTGTCCAAAAAGCCAACAATGATCACGGTTACACCTTTGATGGAAAAACCTTGTTTATTTCCAGTGGAAAAGCAGATGTGAAAGAGCACACTTCTTTCATTTATAAGGTGTCTTCTGAAGGAGGCGAACCCATTCAATTGACCCCATTAAGTCCCTCCTATTGGCATGGCGTTTCTCCAGATGGGAAAGTAATGGTTTATTGTGCGGCTAGAAATGGCAATTACGATGTGTATCAAATGGATAGCAATGGAGGAGAAGAAATTCGTTTAACCACGACAGAAGGATTGGATGACGGTCCAGAATTTTCTCCCGATGGAAAATACATTTACATCAATTCCTATCGGACGGGTATGATGCAAATTTGGCGCATGAAGCCCGATGGATCTGAGCCTGAACAAATGACTTTTGATCAAATGTCGAATTGGTTTGCTCATATTGCTCCCAATAATAAAGTCGCCACCATCATTTCTTACGTAAAAGACCAAAAGCAAAGTCATCCCTTTGGCCACCAAGTTAAATTGCGCTTGTTGGATTTAAAAACAAAGAAAATCAAAGACTTAACCGACGAGTTTTATGGAGGACAAGGCACCATCAACGTCCCTTCTTGGAGCCCAGATGGGAAAAAGTTTGCTTATGTGAGGTATGAGCTGAATTAGGGAAAAGAGGAGAGAGGAAAGAGAAGAGAGAAAACTAATAACTGATAATTAATAACTAATAACTAAATTCCCCAGTTTTCTCCCTTCCCTCTTCTCTTTTCTATCTTCTTTTCCTAAATTGTACATCTAAACAAATTATAACAATGAAAAACGATAGCCAAGCATCTAGAAGAAGGTTCTTACAACAAATAGGTGCAACGAGCATGATTGCCGCAGCTGCGCCATTACAATCTTTTGCTGCTCAGCAAAAAGCTGAAGAAAGGATTCTACTATATGAAAAAAGAATTTCAGCAGGAGAGAAAATTCGCTTAGGGGTGATTGGATTTGGAGTACAAGGCCATTTTGATTTAACCTCTGCATTGAAAGTCCCAGGAGTAGAATTAGCAGGAATTTGCGATTTATATACAGGACGTATTGAGAATGCCAAAGAATTATATGGCAAAGATTTATACACGACCAGAAATTACAAAGAATTATTGGATAGACCCGATATTGATGCGGTGATTATCGCTACGCATGATGTTTGGCATGCAAGAATTACCATAGATGCTTTAGCAAAAGGCAAGCATGTTTATTGTGAAAAGCCGATGGTTTACAAAATTGACGAAGGTCATCGCGTGATTCAAGCACAAAAGAAATACAACAAAATTCTTCAAGTTGGTTCTCAGCGAGTAAGTAGCATCGGTTTGGCCAAAGCAAAGGAATTATTAGCAGCTGGAGAGATTGGGAAATTGAATATGGTGAATGCGGTCTACGATCGTCAAAGTTCGATTGGTGCTTGGGAGTACACGATTCCAAAAGATGCAGATGCTATGACCACCGATTGGGGTCGTTTCATAGAAGCAACGGGGAAAATGGAATTTGATGCTAAGAAATTCTTTTGGTGGAGAGCATTCAAAGAAGTAGGAACAGGTGTTGCGGGCGATTTGTTCATTCACTTATTGAGTGGTACACATTTTGTGACAAATTCATTAGGACCAGAAACCATCTTTAGTACGGGACAATTCAGTTATTGGAAAGACGGCCGTAATTTACCAGATGTGATGTCGGGAATCATGCAATACGGAGATACTCCAGAGCACCCAGCCTTCCAATTGACATTACAAGTAAACTTTATCAGTGGTACGGGAGGACAAGAAGTGACTCGTTTCATTGGTTCAGAAGGAGTAATGGATGTCAAAGGAAATACAATTTCGATTAAGCATAGTTTAATGCCAGAGGCGCCAGGATTTGGAGGATATGATTCGGTATTTACTTTCTCAAAAAGCATGCAAGATGAAATGACGAAAGAGTACAATGAGAAATGGACGGAGTCGCAAAGAAAGCGCAGAGTAAAAGAAGATATCCTTTTCAAAGCACCAGAAGGCTACAGTGAGCACGTAGATCACTTTGCCAATTTCTTTGATGCCATCAGAACTGGCAAGACGGTTGTAGAAGATGCCACATTTGGTTTCAGAGCAGCAGCACCCGCTCTAGCTTGTAATGAAAGTTATTTCCAAAAGAAAATCATACACTGGGATCCGGTGAATATGAAATTGAAATAGGGAAGAGAGAGGAGAGAAATGTGGAGAGAGAAAAAAGGTTTTCTCTTTTCTCTCTCCTCTCTTCTTGATAAACATCATTTGTAGACGCACGGCCGTGAGTCTCTACCTCATTATCTCTTACCTCTTACCTCTTACCTCTTACCTCTTACCTCTTACA
>JBJTNH010000135.1:0-6556 GCA_046073945.1 Aquirufa sp.
AGAGAATGTAGAATTAAGAATAAAAAATGAGAATCATCCGTGCCCTTTGTGTTAACACTAAGTGCACAATGTTTTTAAACATTAAGTCATTAAGAAACATTAAGATTTTTCTTTTACCTATTAATGCGAATTAAGGGTTAATAACTAAAATTCTAGATCCTTTCCAAAAGTTGGGATTAACCGAAAGTTCATTGATGATTATGAAAAATAGATATTTTAACTCTTAATTCGCATTATTAGTAAAAAAACACTTTATTGTAGTATTAATTTTCGAAACCTATTTCAATGAAAAAATCAATTACCAACATGCTCCATTTGAGCTTGTGCTTTTTTGCTATTTCACTTTTTGCACAAAGTCCGAAAATCACAAGAGGACCCTACATTCAAAATATCACATCCACCTCTGGAGTGATTCGTTGGAGAACCGACATCCCTACTTCAAGTAAAATCACATTGGGGGAATCGATTAACTCACAAAAATTAAACGCAAAGAATGCTGCTTTGGTAACGGAACATGAACTTCCTATTTATCATTTGCAACCTGATAAAAAATATTTCTATACCGTTGGTTCCATCGAACAATTGGAAAAACCATCGGATCAACAATTCATCAAAACAAATCCCAAAAAAGGTTCTACAAAACCTATTCGTATTTGGGCTTTAGGCGATTTTGGGGCAGGTACTGAGAATCAAAAGGCCGTAAATAATGCTCTTTTAAATTATGTGGGTAAACGAAAACCCGATGTTTGGATTTGGTTAGGGGACAATGCCTACAATAATGGGAAAGACGAAGAATATCAAAAAAATGTATTTGATTTTTATCAAAAGGATTTTCTTCAAAATACGACCTGCTACCCTTCTCCTGGCAATCACGATTATGCGGGTAAGCATGATTCCTCTTTACCTCCTTATTTTAATATTTTCACTTTACCCAGCAAAGGGGAAGCTGGCGGAGTGCCATCAGGTACTGAGTCGTATTATTCTGTCGATTATGGAAATGTACATTTGATTTCATTGAACACAGAAGAAAAACATGCCGATGGGACTTCTTTATATGATGGAAAAGGTGCTCAAGCAGAATGGTTAATCAAAGATTTGGAAGCCAACAAATTACCTTGGGTGATTGCCTATTTCCATAAGCCTCCGTATACCAAAGGTTCGCATGACTCTGATTTTGAAGATGATCTTATCATGATGCGTAAAAACGTAACACCCATTTTTGAAAAATACAAAGTAGATGTGGTAATTGCTGGACACAGTCATGTGTATGAAAGAACTTACGCCATGCGAGGACATACTGAATTGAACAAAACCTTTGATCCTCAAAAACATATTGTTGAAAATAAAACTTCAAAGGATAAATATGTCATTGATAAAAATGGACAAGGTGTCATTTATGTGGTTTGTGGATCAGGCGGAAAAGTAGGCGGGCAAAAAGCGGAATATCCATTAAAGTCCTCCATTTATTCCAACAACAAAGAAGGTGGTTCTATGTTATTTGACATCAAAGGTAATTTTTTAGATGCAAAATGGGTAGCATCCAATGGCGAGGTGTTGGACCAATTTAGCATTAAAAAAACACAAAAATAAAATCTCTATCTTATTTAATCAATCTATCTTTTTATGAAAAATTTCTTCAGTTTAATGTTATTGAGCATAGGATTTTCATCTGTTGCTCAGGTTAGTAAACTACCTGCCTATCCTTTAATCACTCATGATCCTTATTTCAGTATTTGGTCTTTTACAGATCAAGTGAATCAAAATACGACAAGGCATTGGACAGGGAATGAACAATCTTTGGTAGGAATCATAAAAGTAGACAATAAAGCATATCAATTTTTAGGCAAAATCGTCAAGCCTGCCGAAAATATTGTACCCTTCGGAGAATTGGCAAAACCAATTGATTGCCAATTTATTGAATCTGATCCCGGTCAAAATTGGATGAATGAGAATTACGACGACAAAAACTGGTTCCAAGGAAAAATGCCCTTTGGAAAAGGTTGGGGAAATGATTTCGCGACTTCATGGAATTCAAAGTCGATTTGGGTGAGAAGAAGCTTTGAACTAAATGATTTAGATATAGATCAATTCATTTTGCAACTTCGTCATGATGATGATGTACAAGTTTATTTAAATGGCACTGCTATTTATGATTGCAAAGATTGCCATAACACAAAAGTGAAGAATTATTCTTTGGCAGATGAAGTCAAAAAAGCATTAAAAAAAGGAAAAAATCTTTTGGCGATTCATTGTATTAACCCAAGAGGAAATGCATGGTTAGATGCAGGTTTTGCCAAACAAAAAAGAGAGAAAGATGCTAATTTAGCTATTCAAAAATCGGTGGAAGTAACAGCAACCAAAACTACTTATGTTTTCGATTGTGGTCCTGTTCAATTAAAAGTTCAATTCCTTTCTCCATTAATTGCTTCCGATTTGGATTTATTATCCAGACCACTTTCTTACATCAGCTACGAAGTACAATCAAAAGATCAAAAAAGTCATTCGTCAGAGATCACTTTTGGAGTTGCTGCAGATATTGCAAGAATGGATCCAAAGCAAGCATTAAACATTACAAATGGAGAATTCCAACATGTTAAGTATTTGAAGAGCGGTGTTCAATCGCAAAAAATCTTAGGAAAACAAGGAGATGATGTCCGCATTGATTGGGGATATGCGTATTTAGCGAGTGGATATAAAAATCAAGTTCTTTCTGTAAAATCTTCGAGCGATTTATCCGCACTTTCTAAGAATCAAAAAAACAGCAGTTCGAACTCAAATCCACAAAATGATTCATTTTTGTGTGCTCAATGGAAAACCATTGCTAGCAAAAAACCACAAAAATCGATGATTATGATGGCTTACGATGACATCAGTTCGATTCAATATTTCAAAAAAGATCTGAAAGCTTGGTGGGTGAAAAAACACGGTAAAATAGAAAATCTATTAAGTGTTGGTTACAATGAATACCAACAAATCAACGAATTGGCTACGAAATTCGATAAGCAAATTTATCAAGATGCTTTGCAATCCGGAGGAAAAAAATACGCAGAAATTTGCGTAGCTGCTTATCGACAATCTTTGGCTGCGCATAAATTAGTGCGCGGAGAAAATGATGAAGTGTTATTTCCACAAAAAGAAAATTTTAGCAACGGTTCCATTTGGACAGTGGATGTAACTTACCCTTCTGCACCATTAAGCTTGATTTACAATCCAGAGTTATTGAAAGGAATGGTGGCACCATTGATTTATTACAGTGAAAGTGGCCAATGGAAGAAGCCATTCCCTGCACATGATATTGGAACATATCCATTAGCCAATGGACAAACTTATCCAGAAGATATGCCAGTGGAAGAAGCTGGGAATATGATTATATTAACTGCGGCCATTTGCAAAGCAGAAGGAAATGCTTCTTTCGCTAAAAAACATTGGAAAACCTTATCGCAGTGGGTTGCATTTTTAGTAAAAGATGGACTAGATCCTGCCAATCAATTATGTACAGATGATTTTGCGGGTCATTTAGAAAGAAATGCCAATTTATCTATCAAGGCCATCAATGGAATTGGGTCTTATGCTCAAATGGCCAGAAACCTAGGAGAAATCAAAACAGCAGATTCATTGCAAAGCATTGCCCAAAATTATGTGAAAAAATGGATGAAATTGGCAGATGAGGGAGATCACTATGCTTTGACATTCAACAAAAACAATACTTGGAGTCAAAAATATAATTTGGTTTGGGACAAATTATTGAACCTAAATTTATTTCCAGAAGAAGTTTATAAGAAAGAAATCAAGTACTATTTGACCAAGCAAAATCCCTTTGGACTACCATTGGATAGTAGAAAAACGTATACCAAAAATGACTGGATTATTTGGACGGCAACATTGGCCGACAATGACAATGATTTCCAAGCATTTATTAATCCAATTCATAAATACATGCAAGAAACCCCAACCCGAGTTCCTTTTGGAGATTGGTATGAAACAACGGATGGGAAGCAAGTTGGTTTTCAAGCGAGAAGCGTGGTAGGTGGGTTTTTCATCAAAGTTTTGGAAAAAAAATGGAATAAATAAGTAAATATTAAGTGCTTTTAGGTTTTGATATAAAAAATAAACAAGATGAAAACATTACAAAATTCTCGTAGAGATTTTCTGAAAAGCTCAGCTCTAATTACAGCAGCTTCAGCATTTCCTTCCTTTTTTGTCCACAAAAATCCAGGCGAAAAAGTCAATTTAGCTTGTATTGGCATTGGAAACCAAGGTGGATCAGATGTAATGTCATTGTACAATACGGGATTGGCCAATATTGTTGCTTTGTGCGACGTTGATATGGGCGCTCCACAAACCTTGAAAGTATTAGAAAAATTCCCAGATGTACCTCGTTTTCAAGATTTCAGACAAATGTTTGATAAAATGGGAAGCCAAATAGAAGCTGTTGCGATTGGAGTACCTGATCATTCTCACTTCCCCATCACTATGATGGCTTTGGGTTTAGGAAAACACGTATTTGTTGAAAAACCGATGGCAAGAACATTCAATGAAATTGAATTGATGATGAAAGCTGCCAAGAAGAATCCCAAATTAGTGACTCAAATGGGAAATCAAGGTCATTCAGAAGCCAATTATTTTCAATTTAAAGCTTGGAAAGAAGCGGGTATCATCAAAGATGTAACTGCCATGACAGCTCATATGAATTCAGCAAGAAGATGGCATGGATGGGATACGAATATCAAAAGTTTTCCACCCAAAGAATCTATTCCAAGTACCTTGGACTGGGACATTTGGCATGGTGTCGTACAAAATCACGACTATAACAAAGACTTAGTCAATGGCCAATGGCGTTGTTGGTTCGATTTTGGACTAGGGGCATTAGGCGATTGGGGTGCACATATCATGGATACTGCGCATGAATTTTTAGAATTAGGTTTACCTACGGAGATAAATATGCTGAAAGCTGAAGGACATAATGCCTTTTTCTATCCACAATCTTCGACCATTAATTTCAAGTTCCCTGCCAGAAAAGACATGCCAGCCATGGACATTACCTGGTACGACGGTATCAATAATATCCCTCCTGTTCCTGAAAATTATGGAGTAAATGAATTAGATCCCAACATCCCTCCAGCAAGTAATGGTAAAATCCAACCCGCGAAATTAAATCCAGGTAAAATTATTTACGGCAAAGATTTAACGTTCAAAGGTGGTTCACATGGTTCTACTCTTTCTATTTTGGGTGATAAAGCAAAAGACATCAAGCTTCCTGAGGTTCCTAAAAGTCCTTCTAACCATTATGCCAATTTCTTATTAGGCTGCATGGGAAAAGAGCAAACAAGATCTAGATTTGAAATTGCTGGACCCTTAAGTCAAGTTTTCTCTCTTGGTGTTATGGCTCAAAAATTGAACACTAAATTATTGTTCGACAGAAATACCAAACAAATTACCAACAACAAATTAGCGAACCAATTGCTTATAGGTGCCGAACCTAGAAAAGGTTGGGAGCAGTATTATCGAGTATAGGACCGGATGATGTAAGATGTATGATGTATGATGTATGAGGAATGTAGAATGTTGAATTAAAATTTACATCTTACATCTTACATCTTACGTCTTACATCATACATCTTAGATTAATATTTCAAATAAGACCAACCAGCCTCTTGCTTCAAAACTACCTCAGCAACTCCAGAAGGAACAAAACCTGATTGTTGTAATAATGTTGATTTGTCAATTTTTCTTTCTCTGATGGTATTTTCACACGCCTTGAATAAAACGCCATTCGCGGCTAATTCAGCGATTTTAGCTTTTTGAGTAGTCTTGGATTCTATTAAAATTCCAATACCACTTCCGTGAGCGACTACCTCCACTTGCGTGTTAGCTCCTAATGCTGCCTGCAAATTGGAAATATTTTTTAAAGCTCCATGCCATACCAACGTATCACTGGTATTCAATTGAACAACCACTCGATGAGTAGCATTTTGTGCATTCAATAAAAAAGTGAAGGCAAAGAAAAAGGGGATCAATAATAATTTTTTCATAGCTATTTTATTTTTGACGAAACTACAAAATTTTAATGAACTTAAAAGACCACTCAAAATCGCAATAGAGACATTTGTCACGAAATTGACCTCTTACAGAAGCTATATTTGCATCACAAATCCAATCAGCTAATGTTAGAACTATTAAAAAAAATATTTGGTATCGGTCCGAAAGTAGACCTAAAAGCACTCATCAAAGATGGAGCTGTCATAATAGATGTTCGTTCTCCTGCGGAATTCAATCAAGGGCACGTTTCTGGCGCAATTAATCTACCTTTGCAAAATATGCCTGCCAATTTAAACAAACTAAAAAAGGAACAAACAATCATTACTTGTTGTGCATCAGGAGTTCGAAGTGGTGCAGCAAAAAGACTGTTAAAAAACCAAGGATTCGTTCATGTTCACAATGGTGGCACATGGATTTCATTACGCTAATTTCATTTAAAATCGATGTATTATGAGCAATTTCGCAGAATTATTGAAATCGAAGGAACCTGTTTTAGTTGATTTTTCAGCTGAATGGT
>JBJTNH010000136.1:0-9829 GCA_046073945.1 Aquirufa sp.
TGTGGACGTGCAGCAGCAAAAATCCCCTGAGTAGTTCCGATATGACGACCACCACGGTAAGCTTGTTGTTGTGTATAATTCACAATCACGCCACCAATACGACCATCAAACAACATACTTAAACTTACATTTTTGTAAGTAAACTTGTTATTGAATCCGAATACAAAATCAGGATTTTTGTTTCCTAAATATTGTGCTTGAGTACCTGAAACAGTTACTGGAACTCCAGAAGAGTTATTGATGATTTTTCCATCTGGTGTACGAACAAAAGCAGAACCATATAATTTATCAGTACGATCGCCTACTTTTAAGAATGTATTCAAATTGTTAATTCCTGGATAAATATCTGTCAATCTTTCTTCAAACGTTGAATAATTTGCTAACACATCCCAAGTAAAGTCACCTGTTTGAACCGGTGTTCCACTTACTGAAATTTCATATCCTTTTTTCTGCGTTTTGATACCATTTACTAAAGCTGAAGTATATCCAGAAGTAGAAGAAATTGGCAATGAGAAGATAGAAGGACCATCATTTGAAATAAAATAAGCCGCATCAATTGTCAAACGGTTTTTCAATAATCTTAAATCCATACCAAATTCCGTTTGAGAAGTTTCAGAAGGATTCAAATTTGGATTACTCAAACCATCTCCATAAGAAGCACCTGTTTGGTTATTGTAATAAAAACCCGTTGAATAAACCGTATTGTTTTGGTAAGAAGGTCCATCATAAGGAGAGTTATAATTTTCTCCTGAATAAACACCAGCACGGTTATCAATCGTTGAAGAAGTCAAACCATCTTTTACGTTCGCATATGAAGCACGTAATTTCAAGAATGAAATCGTTTCAGGTAATTTCAAATAATCAGATAAAACAGTCACTGCTCCTACAGATGGGTAGAAGAAAGAGTTTTTACCTGAAGGAAGTGTAGATAATTTATCCGCACGACCTGTAGCAAATACAGTTAGATATTTTTTGTAAGAAAAGTCTGCTGAATAATAAGCAGAAAGTACATTCATATCTGCACCATAATTCGCTACTTGAACCGGATTAGCCGAGTTTGAGAAATTGTATAAACCTGGAACGTTCAAATAATTCGTAGATGCAAAAATCGACTTGTATTGAAATACACGTTGAGACGCTCCTGCATTAATTTTTGTATTCAAACCTGGTAAAAGATCTTTATCAAAAGTCAATAACAATTCCGTATTATTCTCAAATAAATTACGACGATCTTCACGGTAATCACCACGACGCTCATCACGTCCATAAGTACCAGCTGAATAAGGGAACTTCTCTGTTCTTACCATATCCCAAGTTGTTACTTGCGTACGAGCCAATAAATTCAAGTTTTCATTAAAGGTGTAACGCAAAGCCGCTTGGCCAACAATATCCGTTTTATAATGGCCACGTAACCACTCATACGACATAAAATATGGGTTATTGTAACGTTGATATTCTGCATAAATTTGTTGAATACCTTCCTTACCTTTTTGCCAATAATTACGCATATCAGCTATATCCCAGTCAGCACCTGCCCAATATACAATGTTGTAAATGATCGAGTTAGGACCATAATTCACATCTGGAATGTTAGGAGTATATTGACGGTTGTATTGTAAATTCGATTCGAATTTCAATTTCTTCGTAAACTGATAATCAGCAGTGATATTGAAATTCGTCATATTCAATTGAGTATTTGGAACAATACCTTTTTGATAAATATGTGAAGTAGAGAAACGTAAATTGTATTTTTCTCCTGTTGCAGAAACTGAAACGTTATTCGTGGAAAGAATACCTGTTTCCAAGAAACGCTTTAAGTTATCTTTTCCTCTTGCAATCCAAGGTGTTCCTTTACGTACACCAGTAATAGGATCTACTGGAGAATCGTATTGTGGAATTAATTGTCCATTAAAACGTGGACCCCAACCTCCATCATAATCACCATCATTCAATCCTCCACCTTTACCATCTCCGAAAGCATAAGAACCGTGATCACCAGGACCATATTCGTCTTGAACCTCTGGAATAGCGTAAAAACCACTTTGCATTTGAGTAGATGAATTAACTTCTACTGAAAATCCTCTTTTATCTTTAGAACCACGTTTAGTCGTGATTAAAATAGCACCGTTTTTACCACGGAAACCGTATAATGCAGAAGCAGATGCCCCTTTTAATACTGAATAAGTTTCGATATCGTCTGCAGAAATATTCCAAGTATCTGAGTTAATTGGCACACCATCTACTACATATAAAATAGTTGAACTACCACGTAAAGAGATATTTGGCTTACGCAATAATTCTGGTTGAGAACCAATCGTCAAACCAGCAACACGACCTGACAAAGCATTGATTGCATTGGGCTCTCTTGCTTTGATAACACTAGATCCGTCTACTGATTGAATGGCAACACCAATTTTTCTGATTTCTTTTTTGATACCCAAAGCTGTTACAACAACTTCTTGCAATTGCTTTTCATCAGCTGATAATTGTACGTTAATTTCAGTTTGACTACCTACATTCACTTCTTTTTGAATATAGCCAATCATAGAAATTTGCAATATTGTATTATCCGAAACACTTAAAGTAAACTTACCTTCTGCATTGGCAGTTGTACCCTTAGAAGTTCCTTTAATACGAATACTAGCACCTGGAATAGCTGCATTGTCTTCAGATGCAGTCACACGCCCATTAATAGAATGCGCTTGTCCGAAAGCATACATTCCAACGAGTTGTAAAATAGCGAAAACCATCCAAAATGATGATTTTTGAGCTTTTTTTACAAATAAATTTGGTAAAAAGTTTTTCATTGTAAAATGTTGTGTTAAATTTTTCACAAAACTATTCCGATTAAAATGGACGATTATGACGAGAAAAAAAACAAATTGTTAAGAGAATGTTTCCTTTGTTTCGGAATTGTTAAGAAGCATTTTGTTTAAAGAAACCCCCACAAAAAATAGTAGAAAAATACCATATTTTACGGTTTAATGATTTCTTCACACTACGTTAATGCATACTTAATACCTATGTTTTTAATTCGTAGAAAAGAAACGAAAATGAGTAAAATAAAATTAGTTGTACTTGATATGGCTGGCACCACAGTCAAAGATCAACACGAAGTAGAACATTGCTTTCGCCTAGCTGCAATAAAGAACGGTTTAAATGCGAGCGATGAGCGAATTTTGGCTTTACAGGGATATGCCAAATTATATGTGTTTCGATTACTTTGGGAGGAACAATTAGGAGAAGGCCATACGGACATTGAAAATTTGGCTCAAAAATCATACCAAGATTTTACTGAGATATTAGAAAATCACTACCAAACAGAGGATATATTTCCAACTGATGGATGTTTAGAGCTTTTCGACTATTTACATTCCAAAGGAATTTACATCGCCTTAACAACAGGTTTTTATCGGAAGGTAGCCAATATCATTTTGTCTAAATTAGGCTGGTTACAAAGCCTAGATGAACAATTTATCAATCTAAAAAATCAGCAAGGAATACACCTTTCTATTACTCCAGACGAAGTAAATGGCGAAGGTCGCCCCTCACCTAAAATGATCGAATATGCAATGTCGGTTTGTGGAATCAGCGACCCCATGGAAGTCATCAACATTGGCGACACGCCTGTCGATTTAGCTTTTGGTAAAAATGCTAAAGTCCGACTTGCTTTGGGAGTATGCAATGGAACTCACACCAGAGAACAATTAGAAGTATGCCCGAACGATGGATTATTAAATAAAATTTCAGACTTAATTGAATTGATTGAAAATGTTGAAAAATAGAAAATACGATTTAGTCATTGTGGGTGGTGGCATCATTGGAACATTTTGTGCCTTACATGCCTTAAGGAAAAAGAAATCAGTACTTTTATTGGAAAAAGATGAGCTTCCATACGAAGCTAGTTTTCGAAATTTTGGTCAAGGAGTGCCTTCTGGCCAAGCCTTGGATTCTTGGTTCGACTATGGACGTAAATCCATTAAAATTTACAAAGAATTACAACAAGAAGTTGACATTTCATTGGTCGGAAATGGGTCTTGGTATTTAGCTTCCGATGATCAAGAAGCTACTTTGCTAGAAGAAATGAGCGCCTTGATGAATGAAAGAAATTATACCAATAGACTATATACTGCTCATGAATGTTTGGAAATAAATCCGCATTTCAAAAAAGAATATGTCAAAGCAGGATTATTTTTCCCAGAAGAAGCCTCATTAAATCCCTTGGTAATGGTTCATCGGGTTCGAGAATATATGATTAAGTACATGGGATTACATTATCATAATCAATGTTCTATCATTGGAGTTGAAAAAAAGCGAGGAATTGCCATGTTGACTTCTTCCAAAAGGCAAACTTTTTGGGGGGATCATGTGATTATAGCAAACGGTAGAGATACGCAATTTTTACTACCAGAGCATTATCCAAAAGAAGATTTAAAAATTAGCAAGTTACAAATGATGCGTTTGGCTCCTCAAAAACCCATACTTAAGTCTAATATTTTGACAGGCTTAACCATTCGTAGATATGAGAGCTTTCATTCTTGTCCTTCGTTTTCAAAATTAAGTGCGACTCCCGAGCAAAAATTGCTACAAGAAAAAGGAATCCATATTTTATTTAAACAAGCACACGATGGATCTATCATTCTTGGCGATTCGCATGAATATGTTCCTGCGAATGAACAAGCGAAATTTGGATTTGAAATTTCAAGTGAAATCAATGAAATGATGCTAAATGAGGCCAAAAAAATCACTAATTTAGAAAGTTGGCAAGTTGATTCGTCTTGGGCTGGATTTTATTTACAATCTGACAAGTCGGATATTTTTACCAAAACCATTGACAATGTTATTCATATTATCAACGGAATTGGGGGAAAAGGCATGACAACTTCACCAGGATTTACAGCTGAATATATTCAAAATTTATATCTATCATGAAAAAAATCATTTTTCTATTAAGCTTGAGTTTCGTTGGATTTGCCCAAAAAGCACCTAAAAATATTATTCTACTGATTGGGGATGGTATGGGTGTAAGTCAAATTTATGCGGGTTTAACTGCAAACAAAGGTCATTTGGAATTAGAGAGATGTACTTTTATCGGATTCCATAAAAACCAAGCTTCGGACAACTATGTTACAGATTCGGCTGCTGGGGCTACAGCTTTCGCAACAGGTAAACAGACCTATAATGGGGCAATCGGTTTGGATTCTACAGGAAAATCATCTGTTACCTTGTTGGAATTGGCAGAATTAAAAGGCTTAGCGACAGGATTGGTGACGACTTGTGATATTACAGATGCTACTCCGTCCTCCTTCATTGCGCATCAGAAAAAAAGAAGTATGCACGAAGAAATAGCGAAAGATTTCCTTAATACAGAGGTAGATGTTGTCATTGGTGGAGGTAGAAAATATTTTTCAAAAAGAACTGACAATGTTAATTTATTCGATACTTTTCAGAAAAAGGGTTATCAAGTTTTATCTTCCATAGATGAATTAGAAAAAGTTAAAAGCGGCAAAATCATCGATTTGTATGCGGATGAAAATCCCATTAAAATGAGCGAAGGCCGTGGGGATGCTTTAATCAAATCGGCAAAAAAAGCCATTGAAATTGTTGATCAAAACCCAAAAGGATTCTTTTTAATGATAGAAGGCTCACAAATCGATTGGGGTGGCCACGCGAATGAAACAGACTATGTGGTGAATGAGATGTTGGATTTCAATAAAACGATTGGTTATGCCTTAGATTTCGCAGAAAAAAACAAAGAAACTTTGATTGTAATTACTGCCGATCACGAAACGGGCGGAATGGCATTATTGGGTGGAAACTTGAAAACGGGTGAAGTAAAAGCTTCCTTTATCACAAAAGGACATTCTGGACAAATGATTCCTGTTTTTGCATTTGGCCCTGGTGCTGAAAATTTCAAAGGGATTTATAACAATTATGATATTTTCACTAAGATCAAAAATGCATTGAAGCTTAGGTAATTTTAGGTAAGAGGTAAGAGGTAAAAAGTAAGAGGGAACAGGGAAAATGCTGAATCAAGAATGTATATTTAACTTAATCATACCTTTTACCTCTTACTTTTTACCTCTTACCTCTCTTCCCTTTATTACCAAATCATAAATCAAATGTAAAATCTATTTTAAATCAACCAAAGCCACTTTTTTACTGAATTCTGCCGTGCTAATTTAATGTATAATTAGCAAAAATCATGTCAATCAATATCGTAGAAGAAATCATTTTTCTACTTAAAAACCATGGTGATTCTCAATACGGAGGAGAACCTGTTACCCAAGGGGAACATGCCTTACAGGCTGCTCATTTAGCACATCAAAATAAAGAAAAGGAAAGTATTGTTGTAGCCTGTTTATTGCACGACATCGGTCATTTGTTGCACAATTTACCTAATGATGCTCCAGATAAAGGCATAGACGATTTACATGAAAGCTTAGGCTTTGATTTTGTCAATCAACATTTTATTTCTGCAGTCGCAGAACCCGTTTTGTTACATGTGGATGCCAAAAGATATTTATGTGGCCGCGAACCGGGTTATTTCGATCTTCTAAGCGAACCTTCCATCATTAGCCTACACCTTCAAGGAGGAATTATGTCTGAAGAAGAATGTCAAGCATTTGAGAAAAATCCTTTCTACAAAGATGCTGTCATTCTTCGAAAATACGATGATATGGCTAAAGTGCCTAGCATGGTAGTAAATCCCATTGAAAGTTACGTGCCTTTATTGAGATCCTATTTAAAATGATACAAGCATTAAGTGGAACTCAAAAATCACAAAAAGATTGGACCACACATCCAGCTTGGACGATGGTGGCAGCTTTTGGATGCTATTTTTGCGTTTATGGTTTTAGAAAACCATTTACAGCAGGATTGTATGAAAACCAATATTGGCTAGGAATTCATTGGAAAGCCATATTGATTTCCGCGCAAATTGCAGGTTATATGCTCTCCAAATGCATGGGCATTTTTTTTGTTTCTTCCATCACTTGGGAAAATAGATCAAAAGCTATTATCTCAAGCATTTTTATTGCTCAACTGGCCCTATTGGGTTTTGGGTTTATTCCAAAACCTTATAATCTAATCTTTTTAGTGATCAATGGATTGCCACTTGGAATGGTATTTGGGTACATTCAAGGATATTTAGAGGGTAAAAGAAATACAGAATTATTTATCGCGGCATTAGGTTCTAGTTTTATTCTAGCCGATGGAGTTTCTAAGTCGATGGGTATATCAGTCCTAAATTGGGGCATTACCGAAAATTGGATGCCATTTGCAACTGGCTTAATTTACATTCTACCCTTTTTATTCTTTGTATGGATGCTAACAAGAATACCTAAACCATCTAAAGAAGAAACTCAGGAACGTTCAGAAAGAATTCCGATGACTCAAGCTGATAGGATTTTATTGGTTCGGCAATTATGGCCTGGGATTTTAAGCATCAGTCTGTTGTATTTGTTCGCTTCATTATTAAGGGGAATTAGATCCGATTTTGCACCAGAAATTTGGCAATTTTTAGGATATAAAAGTGTCCCATCCCTTTATTCACAAACTGAAATATGGGTAACAATTGGTATTTTATTAATCAATGGAAGCTTGGTAGTAATCAAAAATAATCGAAATGCCTTTTACCTAAGTCTAGCTATCACAAGTTTTGGATTTCTTTTATTGGTCATTGCTGGCATTTGGGGCATAGAGCAAATCAATCCGTTTTGGCTAATTGTTATGACAGGCTTTGGGATCTATTTACCTTATTTAACGATTACTACTTCCGTGTTTGAACGATTAATAGCCATCACTAAACACAGAGCGAATATTGGCTTTTTGATGTACATCGTGGACTCCATTGGATATTTAGGCTATAATACACTTTTAATTTCAGCTGGATTTATTTTTCCATCGCTTGATTTACCTACTATCTTTTTCTCATGGATCTTGTGGTTTGGGCTCGCTGGGATTGCCATTTCAATCCTGAATTTGGGATATATGAAAAGGCGGCTGTCTCAGGTAAGAGGTAAGAGGTAATAGGTAAGAAGTAAAAGGTAATAATGCGAATTAAGTGTTAAAATTCCATTTGTGAACTTGGTGTTTAAAAATTGGAGTTAACACAAAGTTCGCCACGTTTTCCCTTTCTTACCGGTTTTGGCTTCCGCTCAGCCAATGGTATTTCTAATTTTTTCAAACTCATCCATGAACTTTCGGTTAATCCCAACGAAAGATTTGAACGTAGCGGTGGAGATGTATGATGTAAAAGGTAAGAGGTAAGAAGTAAGAAATTTTTGATCTAATCAGATTATCAAATAACTGAACTTTAAAACTCGTAAATTGCAGGGGGTAAGGGGAGCCATTTCCCCCTAAAAAAAGGAAATCAGATTCGCTAACAGATAACTTATATTTTTTATCTACAAATTGATTTACTGTAAAACTCTGCCAAGTTGATAGTTAAATTTAAACTATTCCCATTTACAAAATCCTTAACGAGAACACAGTTACAAAAGAAATGTCGAAAGGAAACCCATCGACATTTTCTGCATTACACCAATATAAAATCTAGTAGAATTATTCATGATAAAGCCAACGCTTCCATTTCTTATTGTAAGTCAATGTGCTATCTGGCCATTCCACATAATGTTTTAATGGGATATATTCTTTTAAATTACCATTCAATGCCAATTCTTTGAACAAAAACTTCCCTCGTTTCAAGGCAGTTTCTGGCTCCAAATGAGGCGTATTTGCCACTTCTTCAAAATTCAATGGCAATAAGCTTCCCTCTTTTAAGTTAAATTTCCCAATTACGGATCTACGATATTGTGTTAAATGACCTACCGGTCTATTCAATAAAAAGACGTACTGTCCCTCTCCCGTTTTCTCCAATTTTTCCAAGGTATATTGGGGCAATAAATTCACATAATAGGCTCTGAACTCTGGATTAAATCGGGTAGAATCATTCGCATAAGTAGCGTTTTCAGCCACATTGGTAATGATATTTACCAATAAACTGTCGCGTTCTGCATCAGAAAAATAATGTTTGGGAGAATCCTTAGGTTCGCACGAAGCAAAAATCACCAAGGCTAATAATGGAATGAATATTCGCATAGTCAAAAAAATTGGAGCCTACCTTGATAGGCTCCAATGAAAGATGTTACTTAATATAAACCACAGATTGTGGGCTGAACTCTGACCAACCTAAAGTCCAATCAGTTGTCTTGAATGCACCAACATAATCTGTCGACTCAAAGAATGAAGGCAATGTGCTATTCAACTTCGGTCCGATTAAGGACTCAGATGTACCAGTTGTCAAGGCTAATGTAGGACGACCTGAAGACCATAATGTAGAAGAAATTCCTAAATTAGCTGTATTCGTTACAATCTTGTTTCCTGTTAATGATTTAAACCAATCTTCTGGAGTTTTATCTCCAATCATGATAGCTGCGCCATTTGTACCTGATGACATGTTTTCATAACCTGGAACTGCAACACCTTTTGGATTAGCAGAAAAACCAGTTCCCCAGTTATTCGTTCCCCAGCCATCAACACCAGCTAAAATTACATTTTGTAAATCGATATCTCCGTTAGCAGCATTTACTTTCGCTGAACCTTTTTGGCTGTCGATATAAACACCAAATGGATATCCTGTGATCAATACATTGTATAATTTTTGCTTGTTATTTCTTCTCAATTGAGCACCATGTTGGAACAATGGAGAGATAGCAATAGAAGCAGCACCTTTAGCGCCGATAATCGACATGTTAGCAAAAACGGCAGATGTGAATGGTGTATTCGCAGAACCGTTTGCATCATTATCACACTCAAAACCATTTGA
>JBJTNH010000137.1:0-14261 GCA_046073945.1 Aquirufa sp.
CGAAAGTGAGCCAAATTTATACGAGAATGGTTGGTCTTTTTGGTCTTGGAAAGTATTAGAGTTTACTGAATCAATCGTCAAATCGTGAGCTTTCAGTAATTGTTTGATAGCATTGGCATCTGATGGAATATCCCACGGAATATGTAACGAAATAGAGTTCGACGAACGATTTAATTGATGAATCAACCCCACATCTTCAATTTTTTCTTCCAAATTTCTAGGTTCCCCACCACCCGAAAAACGGCCAAATCGAGTTCCACCTGTCCCTAAGGCCCAAGAAGGAATAGCAATTTGGAAGTCTTTAAGTTGTTGAATCAAACCCTTTGGAACGTCAACTTCTGACTTTAAAAATGCCAATTTTCTGTCATGCGATTCGATTAATTGGCTATTTTGACTACTTATTTGATCTTTTAAATTCATTTCTCTACTTCAATTATCTTAAAAATCCTGCTGCAACACCACCATCTACATTTAAAGCATTACCTGTAGATTTACCTAATAAACCGCCTACAAAAGCGAAACAAGCATTCGCAATATCTTCCGGCAAGATAGATTCATTTAGCAGAGTGCGTTTTGCATAAAAAGCAGGTAATTCTTCCACTTTGATACCGTAAGCTTTCGCACGGCCTTCTGCCCATCCGCCTGCCCAAATATTGGAATCGGCGATAACAGCATCTGGATTAACGGTATTAACACGAATATGATCAGGGCCTAATTCTGCCGCTAATAAGCGAGTAAAGTGAGCTTGGGCTGCTTTTGCAGAACCATATCCAACGTTGTTCGGACCAGCCACAAATGCATTTTTAGAAACTATATTAACAATATCTCCTCCTAAATTTTGTTGACGCATGACAGCTACTGCCGCTTGACTCACGATAAATTGACCTTTGACTAAAATATCATACAATTTATCCCAATCAGACATCGTATGTTCTAAAATACCTTTTGAAATACTAATTCCAGCATTATTAACCACCAAATCAACACCACCAAAAGCCAAAGAAGTAGCAGCAATGGCAGCCTGAATTGATTCTACATTGGTTACATCCGCAATGGTTGTAGCCACTGAATCTTTCCCAAATAAAGCAGCAAATTCAGCGGATGCCTCTTTTAAGCGATCAGGATTCACATCATTCAACATCACACAAGCACCTTCTTGGGCCATTTTTTTAGCGATTGCCTTGCCAATTCCTCCAGCACTACCTGTAACAAAAGCAACACGGCCAGACAAAGGTTTAGGCTTTGGCATTCTTTGCAATTTTGCCTCCTCTAATAACCAATATTCGATATCAAATGCTTCTTGACGTGGTAGAGAAGTGTACTTAGAAATTGCTTCAGAACCACGCATCACGTTGATGGCATTCAAATAAAATTCATTTGCAACGCGAGATGTCTGTTTATCTTTGGCAAAGGTAAACATTCCAACTCCTGGGTATAAAATAACTACCGGATTTGGGTCACGCATCGCTGGACTATTGGAACGCTTACAAGTTGCATGATAGTCTGAGTACATTGCACGATATGCTTCAAACTCAGGTAATAAAACTGCCTTGATCGCATCTAAATCACTTAAATCTTCATTGGGCTTCAATTTTAAAACCAATGGAGAAATTTTTGTTCTTAAAAAATGGTCTGGACAAGAAGTACCCATAGGAGCCAAAACATCAATATCATTCGAATTAATGAATTGTAAGATACGCTCATCATCAGAAAAATGTCCAATCATTTGAACATAAGAAGAACAAAAACCTCTTAAAATAGGCGCTATTGCAGCCGCTTGCTTTTTACGTGCTTCTGAATCTAAACTTGTTACGCGTTGTCCACCAAAAACAGGTCTATTTTTCCCCTCATTTTGAGCAATATATTCGGCACATTTTTCAATGATATCCAGCGTATTCAAATAGCAATCGTACGAAGTATCTCCCCAAGTAAATAATCCATGAGAACCTAACATGATACCTTTCAACTGAATTCCTTTGGCAGCAGATTTTTCCAAACAGGCACGCAATTGCAAGCCTAAGTCAAAACCTGGACGTTGCCAAGGTACCCAACCAATTTGCCCTTCAAATAATTCTTCCGTGATTTTCTCTCCATCCGCTGCTGCTGCAATCGCAATGGCTGCATCAGGATGAAGGTGATCAATGTGTTTGAAAGGTAAAAATCCATGTAATGGTGTATCAATGGATGGGGCTTTTGAGTTCAAATCAAAAATGCAATGATTGAATAATTCAACCATTTCATCCTCATGTTCCAAACCTCTATATACTTTTTCTAAATTTCTTAATCTTTCTAAATACAAAGCAGCGCATCCTGATTTCTTTAGTGTTCCAATATCGCCTCCTGAACCTTTGATCCACATCACCTCAGTCGCATCTCCCGTCAAATGATCTTTATCGCTTATTTTAACAGAAGTGTTTCCTCCTCCATAATTGGTAATTCGCAAATCTGCTCCTAAAATATTGGAACGGTAGATAAATAAATCTACTTCATTACCTGCCAAAGCTTTGGCTTTTTCATCGTCCCATAAATAGGATACATGCTTATACGTTCTTGATGACATTGCTTCTTTTTTTTAACAAAAATAATTTCTTTAATCAGCTGAACAATCCTATTTTAAATAAGGATAGCCAATTATTTTCTATTTTTTCAACTTGGAAATTGGTTTATTCATTTCAAAATAATCAAGCACTAAAAGACTTAAAGCCTTCACTCCTACTTGAAATTCAGATTCATCTAAATAAAAATCGGGAGTATGGTGCGCAGCTACCTCCAATGCAGATTTATTTTTCGGTCTAGCTCCTAAAAAGAAAAAGAAACCTGGGACCTTCTCTTGGAAAAAGCTAAAATCCTCAGCACCCGTATGTGCAGGAATTTGACGAACCTTTTCTTTCGAATTTAATGCTTGCAAAGTTGGCAACATTTTTTCCACCAAATCGGGTTGATTATAAGTAACCGGATAACCTGTTCCGATATTCACATCGGCTGTGGCACCGCCACTGACTGCCATATTAGTAGCAATTTCTTTGATTCTCTTGTGCACCAATTCTCTTTGTTCTTTACCGAAAGTCCGAATCGTACCGATCATTTGAACAGACTCAGGAATAATATTTTGTCGAATACCCCCATGAATTGCACCTACCGTAACGATGGCAGGATCTTGCGTAATGTTTACATTTCGACTAACTATGGTTTGTAAACCCATCACAATTTGAGAAGAAATAACAATAGGATCTACTCCCATCCATGGATTGGCTCCATGCGCTTGTTTTCCATTTACTTTGATATTCAATTGATCCACAGCAGCCATGGTTGCACCAGGTCGATACTCAATAACTCCTAAATCAACTCCAGATTCAATGTGCAAACCAAAAATGGCATCTACTTTTGGATTCTCTAACACCCCTTCTTTGACCATCAACTCGGCTCCTGAAACTATTTTTTCTCCTTTTGCATCATAAACACCCTCTTCGGAAGGTTGGAAAATGAATTTTACTGTCCCTGCTAGATTGGCTCTTTCTGAACTTAAAATTTGCGCGACAGCCATTAAAATTGCCACATGACTATCATGACCGCAAGCATGCATAACCCCAGTTTTTTGTCCATTAAAATCAGTCACGACTTTCGATTTAAATGGCAAATCTCCTCTTTCCGTTACAGGCAAACCGTCCATATCAGCTCTCAAAGCAACAACTGGACCTGGTTTTCCTCCTTTTAAAACGCCAACAACTCCAGTATAAGCCACCTTTTCTTGCACTTCAATCCCTAAACTTTTCAAATGCTTCGCCACAATGGCCGCTGTTCGAAATTCTTGATTTCCTAATTCAGGATGCTCATGAAAATCGCGACGCCAGGCTATTACTTGCTCTTTCAACGCATCTGCTTTTTGAATAAAAATGGGCTTTAAATTGCTTTGAGCGAACAAAGAAGTCGAGCAAAAGACCAAAACAATGCAAAATTTTATAAATCGTTTCATTTTATAGGAGTTCAAGCTGTATAAATCCATGGCATAAAAAAGAGAAGGAACATACGTCCCTTCTCTTCTATCATTTTCAATCCAAATTTAAGAAGAATATCCCCAATTTTTCATGATTTCTAAATCTTGTTTCACACAATCTAATGGCTTCAAACCTTGATAAGATTCTTGTTCAATGATAAAGTGTTTCGTTCCACCTAAAGTGTCACCCAATTTTACCATATCAAGCACACTGATTATACCTTTTCCCAAAATGGTACTTTCGTATTTCTCGCCATGTCCTGCTGCTGCTGGAATTTCATCCTTCACGTGCATAGAGATAAAACGACCTGGGTATTTTTTCAAAATTTCACCCGGTACACCTCCTCCATTGATCATATTACCAATGTCCAATTGTTGCGTAACCAATTTAGGATCTGTGTTGGTCAGGATTAAATCAAAAAGCGTTACCCCATCTAATTTTTCTGAAAATTCAAAATCGTGATTATGGTATCCAAAACGCATGCCGAATTTATTACATAATTCACCCGACTTGTTGAAAATATCCATGTAGCGTTTAAAATCGCTGGTAGACTTACGGATAGAAGAATCTAAAGAAGGGCTAATTACGATTTCTTGTCCTAAAACGGCAGCATCTTCAACCGTATATTTCCAAAGATCCGTAAAATCTTTTTTAGCCTCATCCCAATGGGGTTTACCTAAAACGGTATGTCCACTTGGCATTTTAAAACCCAAATCATCCAAAACTTTTCTGAATTCTTGGGCAGACCAACCATAAAATTTACGATTTACGTAATTCGCATGTTCTAAATGTTTATATCCCATTTTAGACAATTGTTGCAAAGTTCCTAATGGATCTGCTTTCATGTCTTCACGAATGGAATATAACTGAACACCTACTATTTTTTTTGATTTTGCATTAGCTAATGCTTGGAAAGCTGTAGAGCCTAAAGCGCCAGCGCCTAAAAACAAAGCTCCTTTTTGCAAAAAAGAACGACGAGTTGATTTCATACTAAATTGGTTTAATAATAAGAAAGTAAAATTAAAATTCTTATTCAAATATTTACACTTTTTGGCATAAATTATTAATTCAATAAATGGAATTTAGTTTTTAACTTCGCCTTTTAATTGACAACAATGTTGAAAAGCTGGCCCTCTTACAATTTAGATCAAATTCATCAAGTAGTAAAAGAATTACTGATGACCAAAAATGAATTACATACAATTTGGTTGTTTAGAGGACAAATGGGTGCAGGCAAAACCACACTCATTAAAGAAATTTGCCAACAATTGGGCGTAAATCATCATGTACAAAGCCCCACTTTTTCATTGGTCAATGAATATCTTACAAAGCATGGTGAAACCATTTATCATTTCGATTTATACCGATTAAAAAATGTTCAAGAAGCTTTAGAAATTGGAATAGAGGAATATTTAGATTCAGGGAATATTTGTTTAATCGAATGGCCTGAACAAGCCGAAGAACTTTGGGATATCCCACACACCAATTTTATCATTGAAGCCATTGATCAATCGCATAGAAAATTAGCATTAGAATGTCAGGAATAGATTTGAACCCTTTTCAGGAATTACTTGCACATCAAGGAATTGCCCCCTTGGAAGCGATGTCTTGGAACAAACAAAATTCGTCGAGCATCCGGATCGGTATTCCCATGGAAGCATCCATCCATGAAAATAGAGTTGCTTTGAGTCCAGAGGCAGTCAAACTCCTCACCTTGAATGGCCATGAAATCATCCTTGAATCGAATGCAGGCACACGCGCAGGTTTCAGTGATGCCGATTATTTATTGGCTGGCGCATCAGTTACCAATGATTCGGATCAAATTTGGCAAAGTGAAGTAGTCATCAAAATTGCAGCCCCCACCTTATTGGAATTAGAATTTTGTAAGCCAGAAATCTGTCTTATTTCATGTGCTAATTACACCACTTTGAACGCAAAAATCATTGATAAAATCAATCAAAAAAAATTGATGGCCATTGGTTTAGAGTATGTGGAAGATAATGGAGGTGGTTTACCTTTTGTCCGAATGATGGCAGAAATTGCTGGACAACTTCTCTTACCTATCGCAAGCCATATTTTGAGTTCTCAACAAATTGCAGGCACCTTATTGGGAAATGTGACAGGTGTTCCTCCCATTAATATGGTCTTATTAGGTTCTGGACAAGTAGTAGAGCAAGTTGCAAAGGCTGCTTGGCATGCTGGTATTCAGGTACAAGTTTTTGACAAAGACATTTATAAATTACAAAGGCTAAAACAAGCCATTGGTTTTCCGATTATCACCCAAGTAATTGATTCTGAAAATTTGGCTTATGCACTCCAAAATGCGCAGGTAATTGTTGGGGCATTACGTTCGGAAAATGGAGTAACACCCTGTATTGTAACCGAAGAAATGGTGAGTAATTTAAATCCAGGCACCTTAATTATGGATGTTTGCATTGATCAAGGAGGTTGTTTTGAAACTTCGGAAATCACCACTTTAGCGAATCCCATCTATACCAAATACGATATTATCCATTATTGTGTACCGAATATTGCTTCGAAAGTGGGTAAGACCTCCAGTTTGGCAATCAGCAATTTAATCACCTCTTTTCTACTAAAAGCTGGAAAGACGGGTGGCATTGAAGAAATGCTTTGGCAAGGTAAATCGTTTATGAAAGGAATTTATTGTTACAAAGGTTATGTTACACAAAAAAACATTGGCTCTTTGTTCAACAAACCTGTAAAAGACATTCAATTATTATTACTAAGTAAAGGTTAAAATTATGATCGAAGATTATCAAGCAATATCTAACGCACCCAATTCACCGGATTTAAATGGAAAATATCTGGGATTAATTTCCAGTGATTTTGCCATTGTAGCAGAACCCTTAAAAGAAGCCTCCTACCAAATCAAAAAAAGGGGATTTTCCGATTATCCCATTTTTGTAACCTCACAAAGAGTGATTGATATCGGGCAAAAATTAATTGGTGTAGGAGAATTAAATGGTAACAAGTGGAATTATCACGCTTCTATGTTGGAAGAATTTGTTCAAAGAAATTTGATTTCTCCAGAAAATGTAGAGTTGTTTATTCAGAACTACAAAGACATCGAAGAGTTTTGTTGCCTTTTTGTGGTAGATGGGCAATTCACCAATTTTGTTTTTATCCCGTTTCCGGAGGAATGAAACTGATGTAAGATGTAAGAGGTAAAAGGTAAGAGGTAAGAAATTAAATTTAAAGATGAAATGTAGAATTAGGAATGTAGAATTCTTACTTCATACATCATACATCTCTTATCTCACTTTAAAAAACAAAAAGGCTGATCTTTCGATCAGCCTTTTTTATTTCAATGGGTATCTATCTTAGTTAAAGATATAACGGATACCAAATTGAGCTTGCCATCTAGAACCTAAACCAAAGTTACGTTGGAATGCTTCTGTCAATGGAGTTGTACCAGTACGGTAAGGGAATTGGAATACTGGTTTTCCAGTAGCTGCATCATTACCTGTGAATGTTAATAAACCTGTACGGATAGCAGATTGACCTAGGCCCCATTGTGGACTCACATAGTTACCGAAGTTAAATACGTCTAATGTGAATTGTAAGGTATTTTTCTTACCACCTACATTGATATAAAAATCTTGGATTACTTTGAAGTCAAAACTTGCTTGCCAAGGTAATTCAGCACCGTTACGCTCTGCATATTGACCACGACGACCACTTAAATATGGATCATTCGAGATAAATTTATCTAAATCTAACCATTGTTGCGCTGCAGAATAAGTAGTAGAACCTACAACTAAATCTTTAAACATGATTTCAGATTGACCACGTGGGATGTAAATCAAATCGTTTGATTGACTATCTCCGTTCATATCACCTGAATAAATGTATGAGAAACGACCTGCTGGTGCTACTGAATAAGTAAATCCAAATGTTGTACTAGCCTTTTCGTTCAAATAATTCAAACGGTATGAACCATACGCATTGATACGATGTGCTTGCATGTAAGAAGAATATGACATTACATTCGCATTTGGATCTCCCACTACATAACGATCTCTCCATTGTGATTGAGCGATTGAACCTCCATCATTTACTGAACGAGAATCTGAATTAGTGTAAGAAAGAGAAGCAAACAATCCATTATCAAACGCTTTAGAAACTGTTGCTGTCAATGCATAAGAATAACCTAAATCTGTATTCTTAATTAAAATAGCATCAGAGATGTTTGGACTAGCTGCTGTATTTTTTCCATCTGCTGGCACGTTTACACCTTTGATATTATTACCATAAATTCTATTGTAAGCAGTATTTGTTGGGATACCATTAACCGCAGTCCAATAAATCGTTCTATTATCAGCTCCAACAGCCTTCACTGTAGAGTTTGGCAAGTTTACGTTTTCCAAATAAACTGCATTAATATCTTTTGTATAGATCGCTTCTAAACCGATAATCCATCCATTTCCAAGGTTTTTATCCAAAGCTAAATTTGTTCTGAAAACTTGAGAAAATTTAAAATTCGGATCTGTAACTGCTAAGTTATAAGATGTTGGAGTTAATGGCAATGTGATCGTTGGACGATAAGCATTTACATCTGGATTGAATGGACGATTTGTTGGATTTGCAATTGATTCAGATCCGAACAACACTCCATTGTTAGACAATTGGTTAGATAACCAAACATAAGGAACACGACCAGAGAACACACCCACACCACCACGGATTTGAGTTTGCTTGTCATCCTTTACATCCCAGTTAAATCCAAAACGTGGTGACCACAAAACAGTAGTTTCAGGGAATTTATTGGTAGCTAATTTAACACCATCACGGAAAGTTAATGCTGGAACATACGTATTTGTGTATTTCGGCTCATCAAAAGATGGGAATGAAGTTGCATCAGCACGTAAACCAAAAGTCAATTTCAAACCTTTAGCTGCTGAAATTTCATCTTGGATATAACCTGAGAATGTACTTCCTTTCATCTCTGCAAATGGAAATTCAGAATAATTAGACCATTGTTGTTGGTATTGATAAATACCTTTCACTGAACCTGTAGATGCTGAATTGATAAAATCATCAATCGAATTGAATTGGTAACCACCATAATAGTTAGGTGCAAAACCGTTTTTGAATGCATTATTTTCATAAGCAACACCCACCGTATACACGTTTTTACCTTTATAAATAGTTAGGTTATTTGAAATTTGGAAAATATCAGAATTCAATAAGTTATTAGCTGAAAACGGCTCATAACCAAAAGTAGTTAACTCATTTTTATTATTATTTCCGATATCAACAGTAGGGAATGGTGTATTATTTACTGGAGATTCACGATAATCACGCATCTGAGTATATCCAACCGTTAAGTTATTAGCAACTGAACTACTGAAAGTTGAATTCAATTCAGCAATGTAAGAATCTAAGTTGTTATTAATTCTATAGATTGAACCTTGGAAAGGCAAGATTTGAGAAGTTGCCGCACGTCCTTGATTACTTAATGATCCTGAACCAGATGGGTTTTGATCTGAATAAGAACGTAAATAGTTATACTTAACATTTAATTTATGTTTGTCAGAGATATTCCAATCTAAACGTAAATTAACTTTTTGAGAATAGTTTTCTTTGTCCCAATTCTCGTAAGCACCTGGATCATAATTGTATTTTGTCTTCAAGAATTCTTTCAAACGATCTAAATCAGCTGCTGTAGCAATCGATTGATTAGCTGCAGTTGATCCAGGGCGCGTAGCTACCCAAGTAGATCCCGGTTGAGTTTGTTTTTCTTGTTCAAATGATCCAAAAACAAATAATTTATTTTTGATGATAGCACCACCGATACGACCACCAAATTGACCTCTTGCAAAGTTTCCATATTGATTGGTTACTTCACCAATTTTATTACCTACTAAGCCTTGATCAGTACCAAAATAGTATCCAGAACCCGTCCAATCATTTGTTCCCGACTTCGTAACTACGTTGATGTTAGCACCGGTTGCCATTCCTTGACGAACGTCATAAGGAGCAACCAATACTTGGAATTGATCAATCGCATCTACTGAGATAGGAGAAGCATTTGCTTGACCACCAATCGTAGAAGATAATGCAAAAGCATTGTTAAAATAAGCACCATCCACTGTAACGTTGTTATACAATGAATTACGACCAGCGAAACTTAAACCATTTGCACGAGGATCTAAACGAGCGAAATCTCCTAATGAACGGTTCAAAGTAGGTAAAGTTGTGATTTGGTTGTTTCCAACCGTTGTTGCAGCCCCAGTACGTCCCGAGTTAATGATAGAACTACGAGAAGCAACAACTTTAACCTCTTCCAATTGAGATTGATTTACTTCTAATTTGAAATTCTGGCGAAGTTCTTGAGCCAAGGTTAAAACTATACCCGTTTGAACGGCCTCTTTGTAACCGATAAAAGTAACAGTTACTTTGTAAGGACCTCCAACACGCATATTAACAATGTTGTAACGTCCATCAGCACGCGTAGATGCACCATATCTCGAACCAGTTGGTTCGTGTACAGCTATAACAGTCGCACCTGGTAATCCTTCTCCCTTTTCATCTAATACTGTACCCGCTAAAGCGGCAGTAGTAGAACCTTGAGCGAACACTTGCCCCAGGGGTAATGCCATTAAAAGCGCAAAAAACGCTCCTAGCAACACAGAATGAGTAATAAATCTTTTCTGCATAAATTTGGAATTTAGTTATAAATTGATTTGAATAATTAAACCACAAAATAAACTTAAAAAATCAAATACTCCAAAAACTCACCCAAACAATTATTTACTATTTTAGCACTAAATGACTGATATTTAGGATAAAAGCTACAAACAATCATCAATAAATAAATTATTGACCATTTTTTATTCCTATTTTCTGCTAAAATTTAACAAAAACATAATTTTTAACTATTTAAAGAATAATTTTGTAGTCTATATAGAATCAAATGTCAAAAGAACCCAATCCGATTAAGTTAACTTCCTATTCGCACGGTGCTGGATGTGGTTGTAAAATTTCCCCACAAATACTTGATACCATCCTTAAAACAGATACACCCAAAAAAAATCATCCGCTCTTGCTTGTAGGCAATGAAAGTAGAGATGATGCGGCGGTATTTGATTGGCAAAATGGGGAAGCAGTGATTTCAACGACTGACTTTTTTATGCCCATCGTGGATGATCCTTTTGATTTTGGCAAAATTGCTGCGACAAATGCAATATCTGATATATATGCCATGGGAGGCTCACCTTTGATGGCCATTGCCATTCTTGGTTGGCCAATTGAGAAAATAGCACCGGAAATTGCTGCCAAAGTATTAGAGGGTGGTAGAGCGGCTTGTGCGGAAGCTGGCATTCCTTTGGCGGGTGGACATTCCATCGATTCTCCTGAACCCATTTTTGGTTTAGCAGTAACTGGGAAAGTTAAAAAAGACCATTTGAAACAAAATGATCAAGCAAATGAGCATTGCTTATTATATCTATCTAAACCTTTGGGAGTGGGTATTTTAACCACGGCACAAAAAAGAGGCATCGTTCAAGCAGAGGATTTAGCAGCGGCGGTTAATCAAATGAGCACCCTTAATATTTTGGGTGAAAAACTAGGTCCACTTTCTTATGTAAAAGCATTAACTGACGTAACAGGCTTCGGTTTATTTGGGCATTTGGTAGAAATGTGTGATGGCTCCAATGTGAGTGCAGAAATTACCATCGAAAATTTACCTTTATTGGCCAATATCGACCATTATTTAGAACAAAAATGTTTCCCTGGTGGCACTTCCCGAAATTGGGCAAGTTATGGACATCGCATTCAAGAAGAAATTTCAGATAGAAATCGATTAATTGGTGCTGATCCTCAAACTTCTGGTGGCTTATTAATAGCTGTGGATGCTGCATTCAAAAACGAATTTGAAAGTTTTATGCATGCAAATCATTTAAATTTACCTCTTATTGGTCAGACAATTCCTCAAAAAGAAAAAGCGATTTATCTACAATAAATGAAATTATACTTTAGAAAAGTAGGGGAACATGGCCCTGCGTTGGTTATTTTACATGGAATTTTTGGATCTTCAGACAATTGGCTAGGAATTGCCAAGGCATTATCTCAAAAATACCAAGTCTATTTAGTAGATCAAAGAAACCATGGTCAATCGCCGTGGTCAAATGAGTTCAACTACCAAGTAATGGCGGAAGATTTATTGGAATTCATCCAAGATCATCAATTAAACAAGCCCATTATTATCGGCCATTCCATGGGAGGAAAAGTGGTCATGCAATTTGATTTAAATTACCCAGAAATTGCCCAAAAGATTATTGTGGTAGATATTGCCCCCAAATTCTACCCGGTACACCATACGCAAATATTAGCGGGACTCAATAGTATTAATCTAGCCACTTTGGCTAGCAGAACAGAAGCCAATGATCATTTAAAACGATTTGAGGAAAAAGAAGGTGTTCGACAATTTTTATTGAAAAATCTCTACCGAAATTTGGAACAACAATTTGCCTGGAGAATTAATTTGAAAGTCATTACGGAAAATATCGATGTGGTGGGACATGAACTTTTCGTCAAAAATCATTCGGATACTCCTACTTTTTTCATCAAAGGAGCCGATTCACATTATATTCAAGCGGAGGACCACCGTTATATTGCTGAATTATTCCCGAATTTTGAATTGATTGAAATCCCCAACGCAGGGCATTGGGTACAAGCGGATCAACCCGAATTATTTGTTCAAGCATTAGAAGAAATTTTATGAAACTTGTATTGATTCCTTGTCCCATCGCTGAAAATACGGCCAATGAGGTTCTTCCTTTAGAAATTAGAAACTATGTTTCACAAACGCAACATTTTTTGGTTGAGAATGTTCGAACGGCAAGAAGATTTATCAGTGAATTGAAATTGGGTTTAAATATTGAATCTCTTGAATTTGAGATTTTAGACAAAGACAGTCAAAAATCGAACATTCAACAATTTCTCAAAAAACATTTAAATCTAAACACAGAGCTAATCGGAGTAATTTCCGAAGCGGGTTGCCCTGGCGTGGCAGATCCTGGAGCTTTGGCAGTAAGTATTGCTCAAGAATTAGGCATTGAGGTAATTCCATTGGTAGGCCCCTCTTCTATCCTACTTTCCTTGATGGCCTCTGGATTCTCAGGTCAAAGTTTTTGCTTTCATGGTTATTTGCCAATCGATAAAACAGCGCGAATCAAAAACATTGAACAATTGAATAAAGAAGTTCAAAAATCGGGCCAAACGCAAATTTTCATTGAAACACCTTATCGTAACAATGCCCTTTTGGAAGATCTATTAAGTCATTGCCCTGGAAATCAATTGATTCATATTGCCTGCAACATTCAAGGCGAAGGTGGTTTTACTCAAACCAAAACAGCTTTGGAATGGTCTAAAATTAAACCTGATTTGCATAAAAAACCTTGTATATTCCTGCTAGGATGTTAAGCTATTAAGTGAATTCTCTTATTTTTGTTTTTAAATTTCTCAAAAGTGCTTCAATTCAAAACATTTTGTTTCAATCCATTTCAAGAAAACACCTATGTCGTTTGGGACAATAATGGAGTAGGTATCATCGTAGATCCAGGTTGTTACAGTTACGAAGAAAGACAAGAATTAAAGCATTTTATCAGCGAAAATAACATTCATTTACAAGCGATTTTAAATACACACGCGCACATCGATCATGTATTGGGTATCGATTTTGTCAAAAAAGAATACAAAATACCTTTCTATTTGCATCCCAAAGAAGCAGTTATTTTGAATGATGCGGCCAATCGAGCACAAGTATATGGATTTCCTCATTATCAAGCTGCGGAAGTAGATAATTGGTATACTGATAATGAAGTTCTGGAATTTGGTGAAATGAAAATCAACATCTTGTTTGTTCCAGGTCATGCGCCGGGGCATGTGGCTTTGTATTTTGAAAAGGAAAATAAATTAATTGCAGGAGATGTTTTGTTTAGACGAAGTGTAGGAAGAACTGATTTTCCACTTTGTAGCCATAGTGATTTAATGAACAGTATTCGTACCCAATTATATACTTTACCTGACCCAACTGAAGTATACCCAGGACACGGAGGAAAAACGAGTATTGGTGAAGAAAAAATACACAACCCATTCATAAAAGGATAAAATGAGCTTAAAAAAAGAAATTCCCAATTTATTAACCCTTGGTAATTTGTTAGCAGGTTGCTTTGGATTGTATTTTGTCATGCAAGGAAATGTTTTGTGGGCCTCCTATACCATTTTTATTTCATTGGTTTG